>CAZMXO010000035.1:0-10232 GCA_964570265.1 uncultured bacterium | reverse complement strand
GTTTCAAAGCTTATTAACTTTTATAAAGCGGATTTAGAAGATCTGGTTGTTATTCATGATGATGCTGATATAGAATTCGGTAAGATCAAAGTTAAGAAGAACGGAAAGTCTGGCGGGCATAACGGCATAAAATCTATTATAGATACACTGGGTAATGAGAATTTCTCGAGGATACGCATTGGTATAGGCAGAAACGGACATTATGAGGATTTGAAAAACTTTGTGCTAAACAATTTTGATAGACTTGAGGCGAATAAGTTTGATAAGATTTTATCTAAAGTCCTAGAGACTATAATCATAATTGTAAGAGATGGTGTGGATAAGGCAATGAATGCATTCAATTCATTGGTAATTGCGTAAAAAATAAAAAGGAGTTGTTGTTATGGAGTTTCAGCTTTTATTTCCGTTAATATGTGGTTTTTTGGCGTTGGGTTTTGCTCTGATTCTTGCAATTGGAGTTCTAAAAAAAGAAGAAGGTACTCAGAAGATGAAGGACATATCACGTCTTATACAAGAAGGAGCTAAGGCTTTCTTAAAACGGGAGTACAGCTACATTGCTGTTTTTGTAGTTTTAATAGCGGGACTAATAGGTATAGCTCCTTTTATATCAAAAGGAATTAGTCTGGGCTGGAAGACATCTATAGCTTTTGCAATTGGTTCTTTCGTGTCGGCTTTTGCGGGATATATTGGAATGGGTATAGCAACAAGAGCAAATTCTAGGACAGCAAATGCGGCTTCTAAAGGAGGAGTAAAAGCGGCATTAAATGTGGCGCTTTCCGGTGGGGCAGTGATGGGAATGAGCGTTGTTGGGCTTGCTTTATTGGGTCTTGTCGTTGTGTATTTTATATTTAAAGGGGATCCTGTAATAATAAATGGATATGCCATGGGAGCGAGTCTTGTAGCTCTTTTTGCAAGATCAGGTGGAGGAATATTTACAAAGGGAGCAGACATGGGGGCTGATCTTGTTGGGAAGGTGGAGGCAGGTATTCCTGAAGATGACCCTAGAAATCCAGCTGTTATTGCTGATAATGTTGGAGATAATGTTGGAGATGTTGCAGGTCTGGGCGCAGACCTTTTAGAATCATATGTTGAATCTATTATTGCAAGCATAGCCATTGGTTCAACGTTTGTTGTTATAATGGGGCAAAGCGTAGCTGATAAGTTAAAGTTTATGCCGATGTATATAGCAGGTGCAGGAATTATAGCTTCTATTGTTGGGGTAATCTACGTAAAGGTATTTGGGAAAAAGAATCCTCAAGGAGCCTTAATGGGCGGGACTTATATAAGCGCTGTTTTGTCGATCATAGGCACATATTTCATTGTAAGTAGATTTGGTGTTGCATTTGAGAGCTATTCTAAATTAGGTCCTTTTTACGCTACGCTTGCTGGAATTATATCTGGTATGGCAATTGGTTTTACGAGTGAATTTTTTACATCCACAAAATATAAACCGGTTAGAGAACTTGCTGAAAGTTCCAAAAGCGGTCCTGCCATAACTATTACCGGCGGACTGGCAGTCGGTATGAAAAGCACTTGTATGCCTGTACTGGTACTTGCTGCTGCCATTATGATTGCTTATCATTTTGCAGGAGGATATGGAGTTGCTATGGCTGCTGTAGGTATGCTTGCTACAACCGGCATGATTGTCTCAGTGGATTCATACGGACCTATTGCTGACAATGCTGGAGGTATAGCAGAGATGGCAAAACTAGATCCATCTGTAAGAAAAATAACAGACAATCTGGACGCTGTTGGCAATACAACAGCAGCGATTGGTAAGGGGTTTGCAATAGGTTCAGCTGCATTTGCGGCTATCGGGTTGATATCTGCTTATATGATGGCTGTTGGCATAAAAGGCGCAGATATTACGGATCCCAGAGTTATGTCAGGTTTATTGATTGGAGGCATGCTGCCATTCCTGTTTTCTTCAATGCTTTTTAAGGCTGTTAGTAAAGCTGCGTATGAATTGATAGACGAAGTGAGAAGACAATTCAGGGAGATTAAAGGTTTAATGGAAGGAAAGGTAATGCCTGATTCGACAACATGTGTTGATATTGCAACAAAAGGTGCTATTCAGGGCATGTTGCTTCCCGGTGCTATGGCTATTGTAGCGCCAGTTGCAATTGGATTATTATTAGGACCAAAAGCTCTTGCAGGTCTTCTTGTTGGGGCATTGATATCCGGTCTTATGCTTGGAATCCAGATGGCAAATAGCGGCGGAGCAATGGATAATGCTAAAAAATATATTGAGGATGGTAATTACGGAGGGAAGGGAAGCGAGGCTCATAAAGCAGCTGTTATCGGAGATACAGTAGGCGATCCGCTGAAGGATACGGTTGGACCTTCTATTAATATTTTAATTAAGCTTATGAGTGTTATTTCTCTTGTTTTAGCGCCATTGTTTGTATAATTTTAAAAAACTGGAGGTGATTTAGTGGATACAAAAAATAAGTATGAAGGTTTGTTTATTATAAACGCTGATTTGGCGGAAGAAGACAGGGATAAGGTTATAGAAGATATCGAGAAATGTATTAAATCCGCAAAAGGCAAAGTTATAGATGTTGACAGAATTGGGAAGAAAAGACTTGCTTATAATATAAAAAAACGCAGTGAGGGAGTGTACATAAATATAAAATTCGAAATCTCTTCGGAAGGAATTGCTGTGATTAATAAAAAATTAAAATCAAAAGAGGATATATTTAGAGTTTTTATTTTGAAAAAGAAATAAGCAAGAAAGGAGAATAAACATGGCAAATTTGAATAAGGTTTTTTTAATAGGCAATTTGACTAGAGATCCGGAACTTAGATATATACCAAGTGGTGCTGCAGTAACGGATATTAGTATAGCGGTTAATCGTTCTTTTACAAAAAAAGATGGTGAAAAGGGAGAAGAGACTCTTTTTGTAAAGGTTGTTATATGGGGTAAACAGGCAGAGTCATCTGCGAAGTATCTTAGCAAAGGAAGGCCCGTATTTATAGAGGGGCGTTTGCGAACCAATTCATGGGAAGACAAAGATGGACAAAAAAGGAATGCGATGGAAGTAGTTGCGGAGAGAGTTCAGTTTCTTGGTAGTGCTCAAGGAAACAGCGGTACTGCTTCTTCCTTCGGCGGGAAAAAAGATTTGCCCATTCCTGAAATACAGATTGAAGACAAAAAAGAAACAACGACTCAAACAAATTCGTCAGAAGAGAAATTGGGAAAATCTATAGAAGATGAAGTCCCGTTCTGATATAATAGTAATAAAGGGGAGGTTATCTTTATGTTCCAGAGAGGCAAAAAAGTAAAAGGCAAAAAGAAGAAGGTTATAAGAAAGAAGTATTGCAGGCTTTGTGTTGAAAAGATGGTTGAAATTGATTACAGGGATATAAAAACGCTATCCGGTTTTATTACAGAGAGAGGAAAAATCCTTTCAACTAAGGTCTCTGGGAATTGCGCTAAGCACCAGAAAAAACTTGCCGTTGCAGTAAAACGAGCAAGAATATGCTCGTTGCTGCCTTTTGCTGCAAAATAAATCGAGAAATATCAGTTGCCAATAGGTAAGAAAACAATCCTGCTTTCCTTAGTATCTCTATGTTTTTTTATCTCAGGGATTTTTTTTACTTTTGGGCAGTTATTCTTCCAAGCTTTAGTTCCTTTACCTATTATGATCTGTGTGTATTTACTTGGTATCCGTAAAGGGGTTCTATGCTTTTTCGTTATGACATCAGGTGTTTACTTGATTTTTCAAAATCACTTCTCTGTCGTTTTATCTATACATCTGGGAATTTTGGGATTAGTTACAGGTATAATAGCTAGGAACAAGTTTTCTTTTATAAAGACAGGTGTTTTATCAGCAGTTATTTTGAGCATTATGAGTCTTTTGGCTATTCTTGTAATTTCATTACATGATAGAAATTTTCTTAACGGGATTTATATAAATTTACAGATTCAGATGGATAAAATCATGAAAATTCGTGAAGAAACTAACATCAGTAAAGAAAAGATTGAGTTACTCAAAGAGTCATTTAGTACGGGATTAAATATAATTAAAACCAGTTTTCCGGCTATTATTTTCATTATTAATTGTTTAATCGTCAGCATTAACCTTTTCTTCTCCAAAAAGATACTTTGCTTAAAACATCTTAAATTGCCTCCTTTTAAAACATGGAGGCCGAAGGATGAGTGTATATGGGCATTTATTATATCTGCCCTGATGACATTTCTATTCCAATACATTAAATTTCAATCAGGTTATCTAATAGGACTGAATTTGCTGATCATTATTTCAGCCGTTTACTTAGTAGGAGGATTAGCAATTGTAAATTTCTTTTTTGACAAACGGAAGATGTTTCCTTTTGTTAAAGTGTCGATTTATGTACTGGTTTTTACTTCTCCAATTTTTCTTATACTCATTATTATATTGGGATTGGTTGATTTCTGGTTTGATTTTAGAGGTAGAATGGTTGCAAAAGAAAAATCTTAAATGAAACTTTTTGATACTCATGCACATTTAACGGATTCCGCTTTTAAAGAGGGGATTGATTCGGTCATATCTGAGGCAAATAGTAATGGTGTGAAATATATGATTAATATTTGCTGTGATATTGAAAGCATTGAAAGCGGATTGAAGACAGTTTATGGAAAGAAGAATATATTAACGGCAATTGGTTTGCATCCGAATTATGCTGATGAAATCAAAGAAAAAGACATAAAGTATTTAAGAGAATGTTTGGAAGAGTATCCGAATATTGCAGCAGTAGGAGAAACAGGCCTGGATTATTACAGAAATACTTCCAGCAAAAAATTGCAGAAGGAGCTTTTCTGCAAACATATCGAGCTTGCTTTAGAATTTAATCTGCCAATAATTATTCATAATCGAGAAGCGCATAAAGACGTTCTGGATATTCTCAAAGATTACTCTATAAGCAGGGGAGTGATACATTGCTTTTCCGGGACATTAGAGTTTGCGCAAACTTGCCTGAATCGCGGATTTTATATTTCATTTGCGGGAAATCTTACCTATCCGAACGCGCCTGAATTGAGGCAGGTTGCAAAGGAGATACCAAATGATAGAATTCTCATAGAAACTGATTGCCCCTATCTTGCTCCGCAAGCTGTAAGAGGCAAGCGAAACCAGCCGGGATTTTTAAAGTATACACTTCTGGAACTTGCAAGGGTTAAAGGACTTGACGCAGAAGAGGTAGCCTGCCATACTACAGAGAACGCAAAAAGACTATTTGGGTTAATAGATATCGGAGAATAATATGACTGATGAGCATGAACTGGTTAAAATAAGAAAAGAGAAATTGGAAAAAATAAAAGAGCAGGGAGTAGATCCTTATGCTCTGCATTTTAAACGGACTCATTCTTCAGCATCAGTGCATGAGTGCGCTAAAAAAGCGTCTGTTGGTGAAGTATTAGAGGATTTGGAAGTTCTGGTAATAGGAAGGGTAATAACAGTAAGAGAGCATGGTAAAAGCTGTTTTGCTAATATAAGGGATGACTCAGGAGATATACAGATATATGTTAAGTCAAACGCTGTTGGAGAAAAAGCATACGATTTATTTAAACTGTTGGATATAGGCGATTTCATAGGAGTTAAGGGAAAGATTTTTAAAACAAGGACGGGAGAGGATACTATATTTATTTCAGAGTTCTCTGTATTCTCAAAGTCCCTACAGCCTTTACCTGAAAAGTGGTCAGGTCTCAAGGATATAGAATTAAAATATCGCAGAAGATATGTTGATTTAATAGCAAATACAGATATTAAACCATTATTCAAACTTCGCAGTCATATAATAAGCTCAATTAGAAAGTTTCTGGATGGAAAAGGATTTTTAGAAGTAGAGACACCAATGATGCAGCAGATTCCAGGTGGAGCTATGGCGAAACCGTTTGTAACTCATCATAATACTCTTGATATGGATTTATACCTTAGAATAGCACCAGAGCTATTTCTGAAAAGGTTGATTGTCGGCGGATTTGAGAAGATATACGAAATAAACAGAAACTTTCGTAATGAAGGGATATCAACACGTCATAACCCTGAGTTTACCATGCTTGAGTTATATCAGGCTTTTATAGATTATGAAGACCTTATGTGTCTCACTGAAGAGATGTTTCATACTCTGGCAACCGAATGTCTTGGCAAGACAAGTTTTGAATATCAGGGGCATAAAATCGAGTTAAAGAAAAAATGGAAGCGACTGAGCTTTACTGATGCGATAAAGAAATATGCTGAGATAGATTTAGAATCGGTTTCAGATAAAGAACTTAAAGAGAAGGTAGAAAAACTGGTTACTAAAGCAAAGAAGATGAATTCCTTCAGAGAGCTTGTGGATGCTATATTCAAGAAAGTCGTAATCCCTAATCTTATTGAACCAACCTTTATAATTGATTATCCTGAAAGAATGTGTCCTCTTGCAAAGAAGAAAAAAGGAAGCAAATCTCTTACCGAAAGATTTCAGCCTTATATATGTGGCATAGAGTTAGGAAACGCATATTCTGAGCTGAATGATCCGATGGAGCAAGAGGAGCGCTTTTTAGACCAGATAAAAGACAGAAAGATGGGAGATGATGAAGCGCATCTTATGGATGAAGATTTCATTACTGCTCTGGAATACGGCATGCCTCCAACAGCAGGATTGGGAATAGGAATCGACAGGCTTGTCATGCTCTTTACCAATTCCGCTTCAGTTAGAGATGTAATACTATTCCCGCAGTTGAAGCCTCAGAAGTAATCCGCTCATTATTATAGGTTTATTAAATTATCAATATCCTGTTCCCAATTTTTAGGATTATTGGAAATATATTCTCTAACAGCATCTAGTGAACGTTCATTTCTAACAATATGGTCATAAAAGGATCGCTGCCATATCTGTCCTGATGTATTCAAATCGTTTTGTTTTATGTAATTTAAATATTCAATGGAACATTTTGATTTAAACGAACCGATTATATTTGAGATTGTAGGGGAGGGGCTTGCCCCCTCCCGATAATTAACAATCAAAATACCATGAATATGATTAGGCATAATGATGTATTCATCCAATTCGATATCATCATATTGATTTGGTATATCATTCCATTGTTTATCAATTATTTTACCAATTTTTGATAATTTTATATTATTTTTGTATCGGACAGGGGCAAGCCCTGTCCCTACAATATTTTCATGTTCACCGAACATTTTTTCTCTGCCCTTTGCGCAAATGGTTACAAAATATCCCCCATTATTAGAATAATTATAATTTTTTAACTAATGGTTTTAATTCTAAAAAATTTTTACGCAAAAAATTATAACTTTCTTGAAGTTGTAGTCCTTCAAAAGTTCCTATTGAATAAAAAGCATCAAGCATTATTTTGTTGCTATATATCAATGCAAAATTTTGAGAAAATTTGTCTTTCCTTGGATTTGGGTGGACATCGTCAGGTTTACCTTTTAAAAAATTCAATCCAAATAAACCACCATGAGTTGCACCAGAAAAAAGTGCATAGATTCTCTTTAAATCATTTCTTTGTCCAATTACCTTAGTAGGACCAGAATATTCAGGGCTGTACCAATACGAATTAAAACTTTTTTTAAAAATAAAATCTTTTGCTTTATTTCTTATATTGTTGGGTAATTTTTTTAAACCTTCATCTATTTGTTTTCTAAAACCTTCTCTATCTTCTTCGGAAAAATGTTTATCATTAAGATTTTTCTTTAAAAAATTAAAAAGATATTTAAAACCAAAATATTCTGATGAAGCATCATCCGTCGTAATAATAAGAACATTTAAATAGCATTCTACCATTGTTCTCAAAATGATAGGAGTAGCTAAAGACCAACCGTTTTTACATAAGGCTAAAATAGACCTATGCAGGGAAAAAATATTTGCAGAAATCGACCATAACGCAGAACCTGCAGTGGGTTTAGGCGAAATATTATTATGAATTTTTGCAATATTTTTATTTACTAATACTCCGAATTCTTGAATTTTGTCATGGAAATGTAATATAACAATGTCAGCAGCTAAAAAATTTTCTATTTCTTCTTTCATTTTTTCTCCTTTAAAGGCTAACAACCAACACACAAAATCCGAATTTTCCCGCTTACTCAATATAAAATGAATTATTAAAAGTGTTATCTATTTTTTCTGCTTCTCTATTTCCTCTTCTACTTCTTCGGCTCCTTCGGCATAAAATTTTTCTTCATCAGGGGCTAATTCTTTTAATAAACGCAAGAACTCTCCTGCATGGACTTTTTCTTCGTCTGCAATGTCTTTTAATACGCCAATAGCTAGTTTGTTGTCTGTTGATTCAGCTAATTGCGTATAAAGCTGTATGGCTTCATATTCTGCTGCTACCATAAACCGAATTGCACGAATCAATTCTTCTTTGGTAAGTTTTGGCTCCTCTGCGAGCCCTGAAAATGGGTTTCCAAAATCCGGCATACTGCACCTCCCTTTTTGTTATCATCTAATAACTAATATATAATAAAACGTAGCAAATTTTTATTGATTCAACAAGATAATTCTCGTTGATTTTTATAAATGTTTAATTAAAATTTCTTTTTATACACATGGCAATACGGTTGCTGTTTTTTCTTATCGTAGTAGTTCTGATGATATTCCTCTGCTTTCCAAAAGCTATTGGCTGGAAGTACTTTTGTTACGATTTTGTATCCCTTGGCTTTAAGTATATCTATTAACTTATGAATAATCTTTTTCTCATCATTATTTTTATAAAAAATGGCTGATAAATATTGCTTTCCAATATCCGGACCCTGACCATCGATTTGTGTCGGGTCATGAATCTCAAAGAATAATTTGGCAAGTTTCTCATAATCAACTTTGGTTGGGTCATATGTTATTTCGACAACTTCCAGATGTCCGGTATCCCCTGAAGACACATCTCGATATGAGGGGTTTGTCATTGAACCTCCCATATAACCTGAGACTGCAGAAATTACACCATCTTCATGCTCAAAGAGATATTCCACACCCCAAAAGCAGCCCCCTGCAAAGTAAGCTTTAGTTGTATGAGGCTCTTTTTTGTCCGGTACAAATATCATGGAGACCGAATTGACACAATGTCGGATATTCTTATCTGTTAGTCCTTCTCCTTCAAAAACATGACCCAAGTGTGCACCACAATTTGCGCACAATATTTCGGTTCTTTTTCCATCAACGTCTTTTTGCTTTTTAATAGCTCCTTTGATTTCATCATCGAAGCTTGGCCATCCGCAGGTAGACGCAAACTTATCGTTTGAAATATAAAGACGTGCATTGCATTGTTTGCAATGATAATAACCCTTCTCGGAAAAATCATTATATTTTCCGCTAAAAGGTGCCTCTGTCCCTTTATTTATTATGATTTTTTCTTCTTCCGCTGAAAGCTTATTGTAGGATTTCTTATCCACAGCTAGTTTCTCCGAGCACGAGATTAGCAGGTTGATTTTGTTGTTAGGTGTTCTATGTCTGCTAATGATTCCAGCAATATAGATGAAGTTGATTCCAGTCTTTTCTTGCTTTGATGACCACTCGGAATCAAAATGCAATTAACACCTATCGTTTGAGCCACAGTGTAATCATGAATTGTATCACCAATCAAAGCTATTGCTTCATCTGGAAAATCTAAGCTCGCCACATGTTTTTTCCCAATTTCAATTTTGCTTTTTGCATAATGATTATCAAGACCGTTTATTTTAACAAAATATGAATCTAGTGAGAAGAAACGAATAATATCTTTTAACGATGTCTGTCGATAAGCTGACAATATTGATTGAGATAAGCCCTCATTATGTAGGAAAGAAAGCATCTTTTTTGCGTCCCGCTGCAATTTGCATTCCAATCTGCGATTTTCATACTGCTCAATAAATTCATTAGCTAAGTTTTCGTATGATTCAATGGAAAAATCAAAACCAATTCTTTTATAATATTCTTTCACTGGAAAATCAAAGATTTCCTGATAATGGTCAGTCGACATAGTAGGAAGACCATATTTTTTCAGCAGACCATTTGTAATCTCAACACAAAGCCAAGCATCATCAAAAAGAGTACCATTCCAATCCCAAATAATATGTTTAAAGTTGAATTTATTTATCATTATCATCCCCAAATTTTCTCGCTTTCTCAATATGAAATATACCAAGTTTTTACTAATTCAGCAATAAATTCTTGTTAACTTTTACATTTGCAATATAATACCGGAAAGGACGGACTTGAACACTAAAGAGGTTGACAATAAAAATAACAAGAGGTTGACAATA
>CAZMXO010000034.1:0-11180 GCA_964570265.1 uncultured bacterium | reverse complement strand
TGATAAAAACACAGGCATTGATTGACGGTCTTAAAAGTGGAAAGATCGGAGCGGCTGGGCTTGATGTTTATGAAGAAGAGAGTGAATATTTCTTTGAAGACTATTCATCTACTGTGATCAGCGATGATGTATTAGCGAGACTTATGACTTTCCCAAATGTTCTTATCACCTCACATCAGGGATTTTTCACCGGAGAGGCATTAACTAATATTGCAGAAGCAACTTTGAATAATATTATTGAATTTTATAAAGACGGATATTTGAAAAACGAAATTTGTTATCGCTGTGAAAGTGATAAATGTAAAAAGAAATCAGGGAAAAGGTGCTTTTGAATTAGGAATAAGCATGGAAACTCAGGATTATTATAATATTTTAGGCGTAAATAAGAATGCATCTCCTGCAGAGGTTAAAGCAGCATATCGCAAACTGGCTACTAAGTATCATCCCGATAGATGTCCGGATGAAAAGAAAAAAGAATGCGAGGAGAAATTTAAGGAGATTGCAGCCGCATATTACGCTTTGGGCGACGCAAAAAGACGCAAGGAATACGACGATTATAGAAAAGGCGCTTATGTATTTAGAAGCGGACATGGCTCCGGAGACTTTGCTTCACAAACAGGGTTTGATTTTGAAGATTTAATGAAGCATTTTCATGCTTCCAGATCACATGAGACCCAACAGCAAAGAGGATTTAACAGATATTTCTCTTTTGATGATTTATCTGATATTTTTGAAGGGGTGAGTTCAGCGCAAGGCGATCAAGGCGGCGCGTATACAACTTATCAATTTGCTAACACAGGGGGTCAACAAAAACAAGATACAGATATATACGCAAATATAAAGATTCCTCAAAATCTTGCTCTGAGCGGAGGTCAGGTTAAGGTTCAATTAAGCGACGCAAGGACAATTACACTAAAAATAAATCCCGGCACAAAAAATGGCCAGAAATTAAGGTTGAAAGGCATCGGTAGAATGTGCCCCACATGTGACCATAAGGGAGATCTAATAATTTCTGTGCATTATTCATGATAAAGAAAATTTAAGGGGTAGACAATGAAAGTTAAATTTTTGGGAGCCGCAAAGAATGTAACGGGATCTCGTCATTTGATAGAACATAATGAAGCGCGTATTTTAGTTGATTGTGGAATATATCAGGAAAGGGAATTTCGTTACCGAAACTGGGAAAAATTCCCCGTAATTCCTTCAAGTATAGATTCTATAGTGTTAACCCATGCTCATATTGACCATTGCGGATATTTGCCGAAGTTGGTTAAGGATGGGTTTAGGGGAAACATCTATTGTACACATCCAACCGCAGAGATAGCAGAAATAGCCTTATTGGATTCGGCGCGTTTGCAGGAATACGATGCGGAATTTAAAAGAAAGCGTCATAGAAAAGAAGGAAGAAAAGGGAATTATCCGGAGGTTCCGCTTTATACCGTTGAAGACGCAATGCGCGTACCTCGCCTATTTAAAAAAGTGCACTACAAAGAACAATTTAATATAACAAAAAATATTAACGGGACCTTTTATGATGCCGGGCATATATTAGGCTCAGCTATGGTCAAATTAAATTTTATTGAGGGAAGAGATGTAAAAACGGCGGTCTTCTCAGGGGATATCGGCAGGTGGGACAAACCTATACTAAATAATCCACACACATTTGATAAGGCAGATTATGTGTTTATGGAATCTACTTATGGCAATAGAAGTCATGATGACCATGGCACACGCTCGCAGAATTTATCTGAAATTATTAATGAAACCAATAAAAGAGGTGGCAATATCTTAATCCCAACTTTCGCCATAGAGAGGGCTCAGGAACTACTCTATTGTATAGCAAATCTTCTTAGGGATAAGAAAATTCCGCCTCTAATGACCTTTCTAGACAGTCCAATGGCGATTGATATAACAGAAGTGTTTAAAAAATATCCGAATTATTTTGATGATGATGCCAAGTCAATTATTGAAAAAGGTAATAAGTTGTTTAACTTTCCGCTTTTAAAGACCACTAAAAGCACACAGGAGTCAATGGCAATTAACCATGTCAAAGGAACTGCTATAATTATGGCCGGATCAGGTATGTGTACAGGAGGACGAATTAAGCATCATTTATTACATAATCTTGGCAGACCTGAAAGCACGATTCTTTTTGTTGGCTACCAGGCGAAGGGAACTCTGGGACGCGAAATTCTTGAGAGTCCATCTAAAGTCAGATTGTTCAGACAAAATATTTTTGTTCGCGCGCAAATTAAGAGAATAAACGGATTTTCCGCTCATGCGGATAAAGATGAGCTTTTACGATGGATAACAAGTTTTAAAGAAGCCCCCAAAAAAATCTTTGTGATACATGGTGAGAATGCAGCTGCTGAAGCATTTGGTGAAGTATTAAAAAATAAACTTACGAGTGAAGTCATAGTTGGAGAATATTTGAAGGAATATTTACTATAAAAATAGATAGCTGTCATTCGCTCTTTTTTCTTGACAAAAGACACCATATTGGTATCATTCATAAAAGATGTTTTTAGATAAAGAAATTATGTAACTAAAAAGGAGGGATGGGAATGTTCTGTTATCAGTGTCAGGAAACGGCAAAAAATGAAGGTTGTGCAATTGCAGGAGTTTGCGGCAAAAAAGCCGATACAGCTAATCTTCAGGATCTTTTAATCTACACGGTTAAAGGGATTTCCGTAGTTGCAGAAAAAGCTGGAAAAGTTGACAAAGAAGTTGGGCGTTACGTGACGAAAGCTCTTTTTTCTACAGTTACAAATGTTAATTTTGATGATGAACGATTTGTCACTCAAATCAAGGCGGGATTGAAAATCAGAGATGAATTGAAAGAAAAACATGGTGATAAAATTGAAGGAGAACTTCACGATTCTGCTGTCTGGTTTTCTGACGATATCGAAGAATTCCATAAAAAAGCTGCAAAAATTGGAGTTCTTTCCCAGAAAAATGAAGATGTTCGCTCTCTGCGTGAACTTCTGATTATTGGGGTAAAAGGTCTTTCCGCTTATGCGGATCACGCTGCTATACTGGGATTTGAGGATGAAAAAATTTATGCTTTTATAATGGAAGCGCTTGTTTCTACAACTAAAGATCTGGGCGTTGATGAAATGGTGGCAATGGTTATGAAATGCGGAGAATATGCTGTAAATACAATGGCGCTTCTGGATAAAGCAAATACAGGAACTTATGGGGATCCTGAAATCACAAAAGTAAATCTTGGTGTTCGCAGCAATCCGGGAATTCTTATTTCGGGTCACGACCTGAAAGATATGGAAGAACTTCTCAAGCAGACTGAAGGGACAGGAGTTGATGTCTACACGCATGGTGAAATGCTGCCGGCGAATTATTATCCTGCTTTCAAAAAATATAAACATTTTGTGGGAAATTACGGTAACTCATGGTGGCAGCAAAATAAAGAATTTGAATCTTTCAACGGGCCAATCCTGATGACAACAAACTGTATCATACCTGTTAAAGATTCTTATAAGGACAGGATTTTTACTACCGGGACGGCTGGTTATCCCGGGGTAAAACATATTTCTAACAGAGAAGGAACGGGAGAAAAAGATTTTTCTAAAATAATTGAATTATCAAAAAAATGCTCGTCTCCAACAGAGATTGAAACAGGTGAGATTATCGGCGGATTTGCGCATAATCAAGTGTTAGCTTTAGCGGACAAGATTGTTGAAGCCGTTAAATCCGGAGCTATAAAACGCTTTATTGTTATGGCTGGATGTGACGGAAGGCATACTACAAGAGATTATTTTACAGAAGTCGCTAAGAATTTACCTAAAGATGCAGTTATTCTAACAGCTGGCTGCGCTAAATATCGTTACAACAAACTAAGCCTCGGGGATATAGGAGGGATACCAAGAGTGCTTGATGCAGGACAGTGCAATGACTGCTATTCACTCGTTGTTATTGCGCTTAAGCTGCAAGAAGTCTTTGCCCTTGACGATATTAATAAACTTCCGATCTCATTTGATATTGCATGGTATGAACAAAAGGCGGTTACGGTTCTATTAGCGCTTCTTTTCCTTGGCGTAAAAGGGATCCGGTTAGGTCCAACATTACCGGCATTTTTGTCTCCAAATGTTATAAAAGTCCTTGTTGAGAAATTCGACATCAAGCCTATTGGAGATGTGAAAGAAGATATTGAAGCTATGATGTCCGGTAAGTAGAATGAAGCTGTTTACAAAAAATACGGATTATGCTGTCAGAACTCTTGGCTGTATTGCGGCGGCAAAGGAAAACATGGTTACTGTAACTGATATTGCCAAAAAACTTAATATGCCAAGATCTTTTTTAAGAAAGATTTTGCAGGTGTTGAGCAGTAATGGATTGCTTAGATCTTTTAAAGGCGCTGGCGGTGGTTTCGCTCTTGCAGTGGAACCTGAGGAAATTACGATTTTGAATGTAACAGAGATATTTCAGGGGCAATTTCGGTTACAGGAACATATTTTCAGAGGTAAAGCATGCCCTGAGATAAAAACCTGTACTCTCAAGAAAAAAATAGATAAAATGGAAGAAGAACTAATAGTAAAACTAAAATCCATCACAATAACGGATTTGTTGAAAGGGGAAAAATGAACGTTAGTACATTATTTAAATTGAGTTACGGGATGTATGTAGTGAGCTCTAAAAAAGACGGTGCATTTAACGGACAAATCGCTAATACTGTTTTTCAGGTAACTGCAGAGCCTCCTCAGATTAGCGTATGTATCAACAAAGAGAATTTAACTCATCAGTTCATTCAGGAAAGCAAGGTTTTTACTGTGTCAATTTTAGAACGAGATGTGCCAATGGAATTTATCGGACGCTTTGGTTTTAAATCTGGTAAAGAAGTAGAAAAATTTAAAGGGATAGATTATAAGTCGGGGACAACAGGAGCACCTGTTGTTATTCAAAACTGTCTGGGTTATTTAGAGTGCGAAGTGACCGGCAATATTAGTGTGGGAACGCATACTCTTTTTATTGGCAAGGTTACAGAAGCCGAAGTGCTTAAAGACGGAGAACCAATGACTTATGCCTATTATCATCAGGTAAAAAATGGAAGGTCACCTAAAAATGCCCCTACATATGTAAAAGAACAATGAAAAAATTTCAATTAATAATGATATGGCTGCTTCCGATTATTGTGATCGGTGGGTTGTTCTATCCAATATTAGGTTATTTGGTCATTGCAATGATGACTTCTCTCTTACTGCTTTCATATTTTAAAAGAGGACGATTTTGGTGTTGGTACTTATGTCCAAGAGGGGCTTTCCTGGATATAGTGTTATCAAGATTCAGCGCAAAAAAACATGTTCCTAAAATTTTCACAAAGCAATGGTTTCGTTGGCTGATACTAGTTATATTTATCAGCTTTTTAATATTTCGTATTATTCGAACAGGTGGTAATCTGGTTGCCATAGGCGCAGTTTTTGTAACAATGTGTTTAGTAACAACTATAATTGCTATTGTCTTAGGGATTCCGATGAAACAGCGTGCATGGTGCACGATTTGCCCGATGGGAACTTTGCAGGAAAAAATTGGAAAAACAGTTGCTAAGTAATTATAAGAGAGATATTATATTATAATAAGTAAAAGAGGAGGTTAGTTATGGGTAAGTCGATAAAAGGAACAAAGACAGAAAAGAATCTGTTAGAGGCATTTGCGGGAGAATCAGAGGCAAGAAATAAATATACCTATTTTGCGTCAAAGGCAAAAAAAGAAGGGTATGAGCAGATAGCTGCGATATTTCTTGAAACTGCTGGCAATGAAAAAGAACATGCGGAACTGCACTTCAAAGAACTGGATGGCATAGGAAGTACTATTGAGAATTTAAAAGCTGCTGCTGCCGGGGAAAATTATGAATGGACAAGTATGTATTCCAGAATGGCAAAAGAAGCAAAAGAAGAAGGATTTGACAGAATAGCCGAGATGTTTGAGGGTATTTTGGGGGTAGAAAAGAAACATGAAGAACGTTATAAAAAACTATTAAAGAATATTGAGGAAGGGAAGGTCTTCAAAAAAGATGGTAAAACATATTGGAAATGCAGAAACTGCGGGCATATTCATGAAGGAACTGGAGCGCCTGAGGAATGCCCTGTATGTAAACATCCAAAAGCATACTTTGAACTGTTGAGTAAGAATTATTAATAAAAATAAAAAACAGGAGGGCTAAAAAATGGCAAAACAAAACGCAATCTACAAATGCGACATTTGCGGGAACGTTGTATCTGTTCTGGAAGCGCATGTTGGAGAGCTTGTATGCTGTGGACAGCCAATGAATCTTCTTGAAGAAAAAACCGCTGAGCAGGAAGGCAAAGAGAAACATGTTCCTATAGTAGAATACTTTGAAAAGGGGATTCGTGTAAGAGTTGGCTCTGTTCCTCATCCAATGGAAGAGAAGCATTACATAGAACTTATTCAGCTTATAAAAGGTGATGAGGTTGTTGCTGGAAAAAGATTGAATTTTGATGATGAACCGGTTGCTGAATTCTGCAATCTGCATATTAAAGGATTAAAGGCAAGAATATTGTGTAACATTCATGGAGTGTGGGTAAGCTAAATTAAATATTATTCGTACATTCTCTGATTTTTGTGTTGTAGGGGCGAGCCTTGTGCTCGCCCTTTTTTCTAAAGCAGAGTATGATGCAGGAATTATTGACAAAAAAAATAAGATTGAATTGGTATTGCAAATGTATTGCAAATGCAAATAAGAAATTGTATAATTGCAGATAATTGCTTAAGTGCAATTAAAAGAGGTTCTGTTTGCGAAAAATGGAGAAATATAAATGGACATTAAAGATTTTATCTCAGGCGTTAACAAACAGCAGTATCAATACAAAAGTTTTCTGCCCAACTCTGTAAATATTGAATGGCAGATTAGAGATAATAGTCTGATTCATTTGTTAAGTGAAGCTGACATTAAACTTGGCGAATTAAATGCTTTTTCTCAATTAGTGCCGGATATTGATTTTTTCATTAAAATGCATATTTTTAAAGAAGCTACAACTTCCAGCCGTATTGAAGGTACTCAGACGAATATTGCAGAAGCCTTACAGAAAGAGGAGTATATAGCCCCGGAAAAGCGCGACGACTGGGAAGAGGTTCAGAATTACATCAAGGCAATGAATGAAGCCATTGTTGAGTTAAAAAAACTGCCTCTTTCCAATAGATTATTACGAAATACCCATAGCACGCTTTTACAGGGAGTTAGAGGAAAATATAAATTTCCGGGTGAATTTCGTAAAAGTCAGAACTGGATAGGCGGCGCTACATTGAATGACGCGGTTTTTATTCCTCCGCATAAGGATGAGCTGATTGATTTGATGTCAGATTTTGAAAAGTTCTTAAATAATGAAGAATATCCTTTACCTCATTTAATTCGGATTGGCATAGCACACTATCAGTTTGAAACTTTACACCCTTTTTCAGATGGAAATGGCAGAATCGGACGACTTTTGATTACTTTATATCTCGTAAGCAAAGGATTGCTTTCAAAACCCACTCTTTACTTGTCCGCATTTTTTGAACAAAACAAAGTGCTTTATTACGATAATTTGACGCGAGTGCGCACTCATAATGATTTGACACAATGGCTTAAGTATTTTCTTGCAGGTATCAAGCAAACTGCGGAAAATTCGATAGATACATTTAAGTCCATTATTACTTTGCGTCAGGAAATTGAGTATCGGGATATTCTTTCTCTCGGCAAAAAGATCAAACTTGCTCGGCAGTTTTTGCATTACTTATACAGTAAACCGATTACTGATAGTCAGCAAGTTTCAAAAGAATTTTCTATAAACACTTCAACAGCATTGCGATTAATTGAGGATTTTATGAATTTAGGTATTCTCAAGGAAATTACCGGTTACAAAAGAAACAGGATTTTTGTTTTTAGCCGGTATCTAAAACTTTTTGCGTAAGGTTATCAGGGAGACTTGTCACGTTATTCCAAACAGTCAGTGATGCTGAAGAAAAATAATCAATACATTACAGATTTTTATATTGTAGGGGCGAGCCTTGTGCTCGCCCTTTTTGTGATTTTGTCACATCTTCACGATATTCTGATTGTATAAAATATTTTACATTATCAGAGTGTAGAGGCATTTGCTTTTAAGTGTGGAGAGTTTTATAATGAGGTTGGAGTTTGTGAATGAGTGAGTTATACGTATTTGTTGGTAAGGAAGAACAAAAATGGAAATGGTAAAAAACAGAGATATAATTAAACATAATCTTACATATCCTGAAGATTTCATTAATAAAATTTTCTGTGGAAATGCAGTAGATGTAATGAAAAAGTTACCAGATGAATCTGTTGATTTGGTGATAACTTCACCTCCATATAATTTAAAAAATTCAACCGGAAATGGGATGAAAGATGGGCGAGGTGGAAAATGGAAAAATGCAGCACTTGTAAATGGATACTCTCATTATGATGACAACATACCACATGAAGAATATACAAAATGGCAAAGAGAATGTTTGGGTGAAATGTATCGAGTAATCAAAAAAGATGGTGCAATTTTTTACAATCATAAATGGAGAGTTCAAGGCGGATTATTACAGGACAGACAAGATATTGTAAAAGAATTTCCAATAAGACAAATTATTATATGGAGGCGGAAAGGAGGCATCAACTTTAATCCCGGTTATTTTCTCCCAACCTATGAAGTAATATACTTAATTGCAAAACCTAAATTTAAGTTAGCAAAAAAAGCTAATGCTTACGGAGATGTTTGGGAATTTACGCAAGAAATGAAAAACGAACACCCTGCGCCTTTTCCTGTAGCTTTAATTGATAGAATTATTTGTTCAACAAATGCAAAAATAATATTAGACCCATTTATTGGGTCAGGAACGACGGCAATTGCTGCAATTGAAAATAATAGGAATTATATTGGAATTGATTTATCTCCGGAATACTGTGAAATGGCACGAAAAAGAATAGATAAGAACAAAATTACATCAGAGTTGTTTTTGTTAAAAGGGCAACTAAATTTATTTCAGAAACAGGCATGAACATTTATACAAAAGAAAAATTGATTAAGAAGTTCAAAGAAATTTCAAAAATGGGATGGATTGAAAATCGAAGACATGGAAATCAAGGAGGAATAGGAAATACATTAGAAGATTTACTTGGCATAGAGGAAAACAATCTACCTATTCCAAATGCTGCAGAATGGGAATTGAAAACACAAAAAAGCAATACGACTTCTTTAACTACTCTGTTTCATACAGAACCGTCTCCGAGAGCAATTAAATTTGTTCCAAGCATTTTATTGCCCAAATACGGATGGAAACATAAAGAAGCAGGGGGGAAATATTCAAAAAAAGAAATGAGTTTTAGACAAACAATTCATGGGCAAAATTACAGTGACAGAGGGTTTTGTGTAAAAATTAACAGAGCAGAAAAAAAAGTGCTAATCTCGTTTGATAGTTCAAAAGTAGATAACAGACACTTCGATTGGTTAAAGTCAGTAAAAAAGAGAATTGGAACGGGAGAAATTGTGCCTCAACCATATTGGGGTTTTGACGATTTAGAGCATAAAGCAGGGACCAAGCTGCTAAATACATTTTATGTTCAAGCTGATGTAAAACGAGATAAGAACACGAAAAAGGAATATTATCATTACAACAAAGTCTTTATGCTTCAAAAATTTAATTTTGACGGTTTCTTGAAAACTTTAGAAGAAGGAAATATGCTTGTTGATTTTGATGCAAGGACAGGACACAATCATGGAACAAAATTCAGATTGAGACAGAATCATTTTATTGATTTATATGGGAAAGTAACTGAAATAATGTAAATACTGGCGGTTATATAAGGCATTGAAACACAGTTTATTCAAAAAGCAAGATTGCTTCACTTCGTTCGCAATGACGTAAAACAGGATTAGGCTCAAAATATTGAGCCTCTACCTGTATACCTCTTTTCTATGTTTTATTCTGTAAATGTAGATGACTTTCTTTTTGTCATCTATGCGGTATAGAATTCTATAATTTCCTGCTCTCAAGCGATAGCCTTCTTCAGCAGTTAATTTTAGACATCCGGAAGGGCGTGGATTTTGAGGAAGGAGGAGTATTTTGTTTTTAATCTGCTTAAAAACTCCTGTTGGGAAAGCATCCAGATCTTTTTGCGCTTTAGCAAGAATAAATATCTTATACATTACGCGCTTTTAAATATTCCTCAAAAGATACGGCGGATTTTTCTTCTTCGCGCAGCATCTTCATATCCAGCAGGTCTTCCTTGAGTTCCTCGCGTTCCAGTCGCTCTTGAAGCGCTTTTTCCACAAAGAAACCATACTTTATTCCGTGTCCCATGCAGAATTCTTTTACACGGTCACTGATATCAGGATTGATTTTAACAGCCAGTGTTGTTTTTAGCATATTCTCACCTCCGACTTGAAGATAACATAGTGTTATAACTTTAGCAAGAAAAAGTTTATTAAAGTTAAGCAAAATTTTTTGCTCTTCCCAAACCTACAGATAATCGCCAGCTAAAGCAGACGGTTGTGATGGAGAGAACGACAAAATTTTGTGGTTTTTTAGAGCAATAAATGATATTATACTAGTTAAACATAATTAAAATTTATTTCCTGCGGGGAGGGTTTTTCTTCCTGAAACCAAGGGGCTGTGATGATGTTTTCTCGGTCTCTTGTAGGATAGAGGCTGGGAATTTTTATTTAAGGGAGGGAATAATGAATAAAAGACTGGGTTTTGTTGGAATCATAATTGAGGATAGAAAAAAAGCGTCTGCAAAAATCAATAATTTGCTTTCAGAATACGGAAACATTATTGCGGCGCGTGTCGGGGTTCCGTATAAAGAAAGAAATTGCTGTGTTATCACACTTGTAGTAGATGCTACTACGGATGAGCTTGGTTCTTTAACTGGAAAACTGGGTGCGGTTGAAGGAGTATCAGTGAAATCAGCACTTGGAAAAGAGAGGAGTAGATGAAAAAAGCGCCTAAATCATTACGGCTTCATATAGGACTGTTCGGAAGGACTAATGTCGGCAAATCCAGTTTTCTGAATCTGGTTGCTAATCAGGATGTAGCAATAACCTCTCCTATCCCGGGCACAACTACTGATGTGGTTGAAAAGGTTATGGAGCTTTTGCCGCTTGGCCCGGTTGTGTTTCTGGATACGGCGGGAATAGATGACATATCATCCATTTCAGAGT
>CAZMXO010000033.1:0-11241 GCA_964570265.1 uncultured bacterium | reverse complement strand
ATGGTGTTTATTCTGCCAATGAATTTCTTACAAGAGCAAATCTTATGAAGGCTTACAAGTTCCCTGAATACGACACTCCGCTCCGGATAGGGAAAAAAGTTGCTGTGGTTGGAGCAGGGAATGTAGCTATGGATTCAGCAAGAGTTGCGCGGCGTCTTGGAGCAGAGAAGGTTTGTATAATTTATCGCCGTTCGCGTTCTGAAATGCCCGCAAGAGCTGAGGAAATACATCATGCTGAGGAAGAGGGGGTAAAACTTGATCTTCTCACATTGCCTATTGAGATAATAGGGGATGATAAAGGCTGGGTCAAACAGGTAAAGTGTCTCAAAATGAGACTTGGAGAACCCGACGATTCAGGAAGAAGAAGACCTGTTCAAATAGATGGATCAGAGTATTTAGAAGATATAGATACAATTGTTATTGCAATTGGGCAAGGACCGAATCCGTTATTATTATCCCAGACTCCCGGACTGAAGCTGAATAAAAGAGGAAACATAGTTGCTGATAATATTACAGGAGAAACCTCTCTTAAAGGAGTGTATGCAGGAGGAGACATTGTAACAGGCGCAGCCACAGTAATTGAGGCTATGGGGGCAGGGAAAAGAGTTGCCAGAGCTATAAATGAGAAACATGGATAAAAGCGTAAAAGAGAAGATAATCGGTATTATAGGCGGAATGGGTCCTGCAGCGACTTCTGATTTACTCAGTAAAATAATAAAGCTCACCAAAGCCAAGAAAGATCAGGATCATATTCATGTAATTGTTGACAATAATCCTAAAATTCCGGATAGGTCTCAGGCTATATTCAATAATGGCGAAAGCCCTATTCCTGCATTGATAGAATCAGGGAAAATGCTTGAGCGGGCAAAAGTGAATTTTATTATAATCCCTTGTAATACAGCGCATTTTTTCTATGATGAACTTAAAAGTCATCTTAAAATTCCAATAGTTCATATGATAAAAGAAGTTGCAAAAAAGATTCATAAAGAATTTCCCAATGTTAGAAAGGTTGGATTACTATCTACTCTAAGTACGATAAAAGCTGAATTATATCAGAAAGAGTTGATAGATTTTAATATAGAAGTGATCAAACCTGATGAAAAAGTACAGGACATGGTTACCGAAGCAATATTCGGAGAAGATGGAATAAAGCGTGGGTATTTTAAAGGAAGAAGCAAGCAGTTAATCTATAGTGCAATTGATAATCTTATAAACAATGGAGCAGAACTCATAATAGGCGGGTGTACTGAGATTCCACTTGTAGTAGATTTAAAAACGGTTCCTTTGCCATTTATTAGTTCCAACCAGGTATTGGCAGAGTCAGCTGTAAGCATAGCTAAAGGTAATTATGCATAAAGATACAAAAAAGAAACTCAAACAGATTGATTTAGACCATATCTGGCATCCTTTTACTCAGATGCAGGAGTACGAAAAAGAGGACACTGTTATAATAGAGAAAGCGTATGATTCTTTTCTCGTTGACATTGATGGCAAAAAATATCTTGATGGTATCTCATCTCTCTGGGTTAATATTCACGGCCACAGAAAAAAAGAAATAGATCGGGCAATAATAAAACAAATTAAGAAGGTGTCTCATACAACGCTTCTTGGATTGTCCAACACACAGACAATATGTCTTGCTAAAAAACTTATTGAGATTACACCTTCGAATCTTAAAAGAGTGTTTTTCTCTGATAGCGGTTCTACAGGGGTAGAAATAGCCTTGAAAATAGCTTTCCAATACTGGCAACAGAAGGGAGAACCTCAAAAAAACAAGTTTGTCTCCTTTATTGGAGGGTATCATGGAGATACTTTAGGAGCGGTTAGTGTTGGCGGCATGGATATCTTTCATAAGAAATATAAACCGCTTTTATTTAAAGGCTTTAAAGTACCATATCCATATTGTTACAGATGTTCAAAAACATTTCGACTGTGTAATATGGCGTGTTTGAATAAATTGGAAAATATACTGGAGCGAAAGCACGACAAAATTGCTGGTGTAATTATAGAGCCGTTGGTGCAGTGCGCAGGTGGAATTGTAGTAGCTCCAAAGGGTTTTCTGAAGGCAGTAAGCAAGTTATGCAAAAAGCACGATGTTCTCTTGATAGCAGACGAAGTAGCCGTAGGTTTTGGCAGAACGGGAAAGATGTTTGCTTGCGAGCATGAAAAAGTAAAACCTGACATTATGGTCGTGGCTAAGGGGATAACAGGAGGATATCTTCCCTTAGCAGCCACATTGGCTACGGAAGAAATCTATAACCAGTTTCTAGGGGAGCATGATGAACATAAAACTTTTTATCATGGACATAGTTATACCGGCAACTCTCTAGCCTGTGCAGCTGCATTGGCAAATATAAGTATTTTTGAAGAAGACAGAGTCCTTGAATCTCTGGAAGAAAAGATAGAATTTTTACAAGTCGGACTTAAAGGATTTAATAAGCTGGCTCATGTAGGAGATATCAGGCAGAAAGGTCTGATAGTAGGAATTGAGTTGGTTGAGAACAAGGACAGCCGAAAAAAATACTCTTCAGGAGCGCAAATAGGGCACAAAGTAATTTTAGAGGCTAGAAAAAGAGGATTGATCATTCGTCCTCTGGAAGATGTCATTGTTTTACTGCCTCCATTGAGTATTAGAATTAAAGAACTTAGCCAAATTCTAAAGATAACCTATGATTCCATTCAGACCGTTACAGAATAGTTGCGTATATAAGACTATAATTGCTTTAGCAGCATGTTTTCTTATTACATCATGCGCTAGTAGACAGCGGGTAACACTTGGCAAGCATCCTCAGTCTCCGGATTTTGCGCTGACGAATATGGATGGCGGCAGAGTATCTCTCTCTTCATTTATTGGCAAAGTTGTTATTTTGGAGTTCTGGTATAGCTGGGATCCTCTTTCAAAAGAACAGGCAGAATACTTGCAGTATATACAGAACATTTATAGCAGACGGGGTGTTGTAATTCTGGCAGTTGTAATGGATGAAGGAAGTTTGTATCCTGTAAAGTTATTTACGGAAAAACTTGGCATAACATACAAAGTTCTCATAGGGGAGAAGTACGTATATGATTTATATGGAGGCATTAGAAGTTTTCCGACTATATTTATGATTGATAGATACGGCAGAATATATGGGAAAGGATTTGGTTTGCAAAAACTGGAAGTGTTGGAATCCGCTATCTTAAAATTGCTAAAAGAGTGAAGCTTATATTATGCGTATGTTCGCATTTTATGCTGTTTTCGTTTATGAAAGTATGATATTATAAAAGTGTTATGGATAAAAAGTATTTTGAAGTTTTACCTTTAGAAAAAAATGATGACGATTCATATTGGAAAACGAAATCTTATATAGAAAGACTTCAATGTATTGAAACAATGAGAAAACATATGTTTAATTATGATAACATTTCCGAAAGACTTCAAAGAATTTATACAATTGCTTCACTCAAAAAAGATTGAGTATCTTATCATTGGTGGTTATGCAGTAGGTCTTTATGGTCATCCTCGCGCGACTGGTGATATGGATATATGGGTGGCAATTCGCGAAAACAATGCTTTGAAATTGGTGGAGGCATTGCATGATTTTGGATTCACTTCTCAAGAAATAAAAAAAGATTTCTTCTTGAAAAAATCACAAATAATTCGAATGGGAGTACCTCCACTTAGACTTGAAATTATTACTTCTATTGATGGTGTTCTTTTTGAAGAATGCTATAAAAATAAAAATACGGTATCAATAGATAATACCGAAGTTAATTTTATTTCCTATGAAGACTTAATAAAGAACAAAAAAGCGAGTAAGCGACATAAAGATTTAGATGATATTGATCATTTGGAAAAAATTAATGAGGCATAATAACGCATACATACTATGCGAAAGGAGTGGTCATTAATGAACAGTGCAATTGCTGACAGGATGTCTTTAATAGATTCTTCAGGGATAAGGAAGGTTTTTGCTTTGGCTTCTAAATTAAAGAACCCGGTAAATCTGAGTATAGGTCAGCCGCATTTTGATGTGCCGGAAGAGGTCAAAAGAGCTGCTGTAGAAGCAATTCAAAGTGGATTAAATAAGTATACGCTTACTCAGGGTATACCTGAGTTGAGGGAAAAGATTAAGGCTCAGCAAAAAGAGAAAAGGAATATAAATCTTGAGGAGATAATGATCAGTTCCGGCACATCAGGACTGCTTCTACTGGCTTTTATGTGTCTTATTAATCCAGGCGATGAAGTTATTGTGTTTGACCCTTATTTTGTAATGTACAAACACCTGATCAGGATAGTTGGTGGAGTTCCTGTGTTTGTTGATACATATCCATCATTTAATATTTCTGTTGATAAGATTGAAGGGGCTATATCTAAGAAAACTAAAATTATTGTAATAAACAGTCCATGCAACCCGACAGGTGCTGTATATAGCAAAGATCAGTTAAAAAATCTTGCTGACATAGCTAACAAACACAATATTCTTATAATTTCGGATGAAATTTATAATGAGTTTGTTTATGGGGAAGATTCTGTTTCAATTGCGGAAATCTATGAAAACACATTAGTGCTAAATGGGTTCTCAAAGACCTACGCTATGACGGGGTGGAGACTTGGCTGGGCCGGAGGGCCGAAATGGCTGCTTGATGAGATGATTAAATTGCAGCAATATACTTTTGTTTGCGCTCCTTCAATTGTTCAATATGCAGGACTTAACGCATTAGAGTATAATCCGACTCACTTAATAGATTCATATAAAGAGAAAAGGGATTTGATGTATAATGGCTTAAAGGATTATTTTGATATATTAAAGCCTGAAGGCGCATTTTATATGTTTGTAAAGACGCCTGACGGACTTACTGACGAGGAATTTGTTGGGAAAGCTATTGATAGCAATTTGTTGGTTATTCCGGGAAGTGTGTTCTCGGAAAGAAATACCCATTTTCGCGTCTGTTATGCTGCGGAGAACAAGGTTTTATATAGGGGAATAGAAATTCTTCAAAACTTATCAGGGAAATAATATGCCTAGTCTATGTGCCGTAGTTTTGACATATAATTCATCAGATACGTTAGAAAAATGTCTCGAGAACATTAAGTGGATAACTGACATAGTCATAGTGGATTCAGGAAGTACGGATAAAACAATTGAAATAGCAAAAACGTATACGGATAGAATATATTACAACAAGTACATAAATTATGGGAAACAATTGAATTGGGCATTACAAAGAATAACAAGTGACTGGATATTGGTAGTTGACTCTGACGAAGCATTAACGGAGGAGTTGTCCAAGAACGTAAGAAAACTTATGAGAAACAGACCTGTTCCGGATGGCTATTACATAGCCCGCAAGAATAGTTTTTTGGGGAAACCTGTTAACTATTGCGGATGGTATCCCGACTATGTCTTACGGTTATTTCGGCAGGATGGAGCAGTATATAAAGACAGAGAATTAGGTTCAAGCGTTGAATCAAAAGGCTCCAAAGGAAACTTGAATGGGGATCTAATCCATCAGCCATATCGTAATCTGGAACATTATTTCTACAAATTTAATAAATATACGGATTTGGCCGCTAAAGAAATATTAAAAAGGAAACATAGGGTAGGAATATTTCACTTAGTTCTATGGCCTTTTGGTAAGTTCTTTAAAATGTACGTTCTTAAAAAAGGTTTTTTGGATGGAGTTGTTGGAATAGTGGTGTGTGCATTGGGTGCTTTTTATGTGTTCTCTAAATATGCAAAAGTATGGGAGATGGCTCAATACACAGTCAGAATAAAACCCAAGAAGAAAAAGATGAAAATACCAAAAATAAATAACGGTGAAGTTAAAAAAATTATTATCAGAAGCGTTAACTGGATAGGAGACGCTGTTATGACTACACCTGCAATCGCTCAACTGGCAAAGAATTTTCCACATGCAAAAATTACTATTGTCGGGAAAGAATGGACTAGGGATGTGTTTATTGGTAATCCGTTTATTGATGATATTGTTACTTGCAATCCAAAGAACTTTTGTGAATACATCCGGGTAATCAAAAAACTAAGAAAAGAAAGATTTGATATAGGAATAGCATTCCCCAATTCTTTCAGTTCAGCGTTATTATTGTTCTTAACAGGAGCAAAATACAGAGTCGGTTACAAAACGAATTGCAGAGGGTTTTTGCTTAATATATCAACTCAGCGTACAAAGGAAATAGAATTTAGCGCTCTCAGAATAGATTATTTTATAAATATTGTCAGTTTAATAGGCAAAAGACCTGCAAACAGGAAACTAGTTCTCAATATTTCAGAACATGGAAAAGCCTTTGCAAAGAGATTTCTCAAGGAAAACAAGATAAATAGGGCAGATACAATAATAGGTTTTAATCCCGGGACTGCGTATGGAAAAGCAAAGTGCTGGCCTGTTAAAAAATACGCAGAATTAGGAAAGAAGCTAATAAAGGCTTATAATGCGAAACTAGTTTTATTTGGAAGTCTGCATGAACAAAATCTTGTAAATGCAGTGGCAAGGGGATTAAGAAATAAATGCGTTATGGCAGCTGGGAAGACAACTCTTCGGGATAGCATAGGTTTGGTCAATAAATGCAAATTATTTGTAACGGGAGATACAGGGCCTCTGTACATTGCATTTGCATTAATGGTTCCAACACTGGCGATCTTTGGCCCGACAAATCCAGATACGGTCACGATTCCATCCGAAAAATTACGGGTAATATACAAGAAAGTTAGCTGTTCGCCGTGTTTTCTTCGAGAATGTCCAAATGCTCACACATGTATGGAAGAGGTGAGTGTAGAAGAAGTGTTTACTGAAATTTCTAAAATGATGGGGGAATTTGCATGAGTATATTAGTAGTAGGTTCTGTTGCTTTTGATTCTGTTAAGACTCCATTTAAAGAGGCGAAGAATGTTCTTGGCGGCTCAGCGTCTTATTTTGCATGTGCGGCAAGCTATTTTGGAAAAGTTCGTTTAGTGGCAGCCGTAGGAGCGGACTTTCCACAGCAGTATATTGATCTGTTTAATGAAAGAGGAATAGACATCACGGGGTTGCAAAGGGAAAATGGCAAAACATTTAGATGGTCTGGAGTTTATAAGAAAGACATTAATCAAAGAGAAACATTATCTGTGGATCTTGGTGTTTTAGAAAATTTCTGTCCTAAACTTCCAGCCAAGTATAAGAAGTCAGAGTATGTTTTTCTCGCAAATATTGATCCAGAACTTCAACTCTACATCCTAAATCAGATTGAAAAACCGAAACTGATTGTCTGCGATACAATGGATCTCTGGATAAAGAATAAAAAGAGCAAACTTTTAGAGGTATTTAAGCGAGCAGATATAGTTATGCTGAACGATAGTGAAGCGATGCAGCTGGTAGGAGAATCGGATTTTACAAAAGCAGCTGATAAAATATTAAAATTGGGTGTAAAATATGTAGTAATAAAAAAGGGGGAATATGGAGTGATGCTTTTTACTGAATACAACCGTTTTTCGTTACCGGCATATCCAGTGAGAAATGTGATTGATCCTACGGGCGCAGGAGATAGTTTTGGTGGTGGATTTTTAGGCTACATTTCCAAAGTGGATATTGAAAACTTTCGAGATGATATCATTCGCAGAGCATTGGTTTATGGGACGATAATTGCATCTTTTACTGTGGAGGATTTTAGTCTTAACAAACTAAGAACTCTTAGTGAATATGAAATAAAAAAGCGTATCAAAAAGTTCATTAAAATACCAGAGGTAAAGAATTTGACACAATCTTTTGGTTATGTATAATAAATTTTGTAGTAGCGGGTGTAGTTCAGTGGTAGAACTTTAGCCTTCCAAGCTAATAGCGTGGGTCCGATTCCCATCACCCGCTCCAAAAAGTTGTCGTTGTATGTTCTTGACAAAAAAAGTGGCGGTGGTAGAATTTGGAGCTATTTTAGTTAAGTATAAGGTAATTCTATGATTAAGACTAAAAGTGGTGTTGGACTTGATATTGGTAGTAATTCCGTTAAGATTGTAGAGCTTGTAAAAACTTCTCGAGGAATAGAGCTTAAGAATGCAAATATTGTCAGAATCAAGACAAAGGATGGAACGCCAAAAGAAAAAGATATAGTTTCAGCGCTTATAGAGGCAATCTCTTCTTTTAAAAAACCTTCAAAATCTAGGTTAGTAGTAGCTATGCCTGGTCGTTCTATTATTATTCGGTACTTTAAGATTCCATCTGTGGGGGCAAATAGAATAAAGCAGATTATAAAGTACGAAGCTCAACAACAAGTTCCATTCCCATTAGAGGATGTTATTTGGGATTATCAGATTTTAGAGAATGATGATGAAACCACTTCCGAAATAAATATTGTTTTAGTTGCTGTAAAATCAGAGCTGATTCATGATCTTTTGACCAGAATTTCGACCATAGGAATATCCGCAGATCTAATTGAACCTACTTTATTTGCAGTATTCAATTGTGCCAAATTTAATAATATGTTAGCTGACGAACCAACCGTACTAATAGATATAGGGGCAACATCAGCGGATATCGGTGTTGCAAAAGGCAGGCAATTAGTTTTTGCCAGATCGATACGTGTTGCCGGAAATGATATTACAGGGGCAATTCAAAGGGATAGAAATATAGGGTTTGAAGATGCTGAAAAGGTAAAGTTTAAAGACGGAAACATTAGTACAGCCGCGTCTATTTTGGAAACTTTGAGTAATGAGATTCATCGATCAATTAGTTTTTATATGTCTCAGATGGATAGAAAGTCAGAATTCAGTAAAGCTATTTTAACTGGACAGGCTTCTAACTTAAAAGAGATTGCAGTATTCCTATCTAATAATCTTAAACTACGGGTAGTTGAACTAACACCTTTTTTAAATATTTTAATTAGCAATAAGACGATGCTGCATATTACCGGACAAAATCCCAATGCTTGGAGCGTTGCTATTGGAGCTGCGTTAACGGCACTTAATGAATCTGATACGAAAGCAAATCTTCTTCCTCCTGAGATAATTATGGAGAAAGAACTTAAGAAGAAAAGAATACCGTTAATTATGTCAGCGATTCTGTCGATAGTAATTTTTATGACGGTGCATATATTTACAGTCCAGAGCTATGCGATTAAGGACTCCAAGCTTCAGAGAACAAGTGATATACTGAAGAATCACGACTCTTTTATCCCGAGAATAAAAGAGTTAAAGGAGGAGAGAACAAAGATTAAACAAAGATTGCAGATTTCTAAGTCCGTAATTTTTAAAAGAGATTTGTGGCTGAGGACATTAATGGAAATAAGCAGACTTACTCCTTCCAATATTGTTATCTCACAATTTTTTCCTGTTGATGCCTCTATAGTAAATCAGCCTGATGAGATGGAAATGAGAATGAGGGGAGAGATGGAACTAAGAACAAACCGAAGGCCAACTGTTTCTAAGCCTGTTAATGCGAAAGAGGAAAGTAATGTTCTATCATTAGTTGGAATAGCTGACACATATCCTGCTATAGATAATTTTATTTCTCGATTAAAATTTTCGCCATATTTTGAAGATGTTAAATTGATTAATTATAAAGAGATTAATGTCATGCCTGAAGTTAAAAACATAGACCCCAGAGACCCCAATAGAGATCCTCGCAGAGATATTAATATAGCCCCTCGCAGAGGTGCTCAAAATATCGAGAAGATTGGACAGACTAAAATTCAATTTGAACTGAATCTTATATTAAAGAAGGAATAGAAAATTGAAACGTGTTCCTGAAAAATATGTACTGATTGGAATAGGTGTGCTGACATTGGTTATTCTTGGCGTGTTATATTTTACATTAACCAATTCTATAAGAAAAAAGGAACATATTGTAGACAGTCAATACGCTTCTAAATCTTTTAAATTGAGAAAATATTTGTCTGAGACTGAAGGGCCTCCGTCTAAAAAGATTATCAAGGTATTGGAAGAGGGCAATAAGAGGTTGGATGAAGAGTACGAATTACTCAAAAAACGTTTAACTTTTGAAGAAAACATTCAGGTGCCAACGTCAGGGAATACTGTGCTTTTTTTTCAGCAGAGATTCGTAGTTGTAAAAAATCAGATGCTTGAGCTTTCCGATAAATCAGGAGTCGAGATTCCTCCGGCATTGGGGTTCTCGGATACAATGCCTGATAGGGAACGAGTTCCTGCTTTATTGAGGCAGCTTAAAGTTGCAGAGGATATTCTCAAACTGGGTATCAATAGTCACCTGCTTTCGATTAATAGCTTGACATTTGGAGAAATTTCTAATAAATCCTATTTTGAAGAAGTTCCTGTGAAACTCACAGTAAGCGGCGATCTTATGGCAATCACTCGATTCTTATATAACGTGCAAAATGCTTCTGAATTATATGTTGTAGAGAATGTTTATATAACTTCAAAGGGATCGGATACGCTTTCTCTTGAATTGCTAATAAATACAATTGTTTGGATTTAACTCACGATTTTTAAAACCACGATCTGAACCCACGATTTAAATCGTGGGTTCAAAGACGTAAAGGAAAGAATTGAAAACAATGTTAATTCAGGTTTTGGCTATTCTCAAGGATAGTTTTGAAAAAGTGATTTTTTGGCTTGTTCTAGCCGTTTTTATCTTTTTTTCTATCAAGCTAGGCACGCAGTGGGGACACAATAGAGGAGTAGGTATATCCTTGGAGGATGAACTTGGGTTGGGGCAAAAATATAATTATGAGCCCTTGAATGAAGGTATTCCTGCAGAGGGAACTTTAGGCGCTTCTGCAGGACTTTTTACTCAAAAACCTATTCTATACTATCGTGATTTTTATAAACGCAATATTTTTTCTCCCGTGCAAGAGATTGAGATTGAAGACGAGTCTATTATGTTACCACCAGATCCGCCAACAAAATCACAAGAAGCAGAATATGAATATATTGGTGTTATCGAAATTAAAAAAGAACTGGTTGCAACAATAAGAAATAAAAACACAGGCGAAGAGTTTTATGTAAGAAAAGGGCAAATTGTTGAGAAACACAAAGTCCTTGACATAACAAAAACTTACATGCTACTATCCGACGAAGATAAAAAGAAGGATAAAAAGATAGAGATTAAGAAGTAGTTTTCCCTCGGAGGTTTAATAATGAAAAGAAACGGTTTGGCGGTAATTCTGCTGGTTTTTTCCTTTTTGACTGTCCACTCTACGTGTCCGAAAGCACTTAATTTTTGTCCTAAAATTTCTTCAGCGTTTTCTAATCAAGTTGTTTATGCTGATACGGATTTATCAGATAGTGATCAAGAAAAAGT
>CAZMXO010000032.1:0-11381 GCA_964570265.1 uncultured bacterium | reverse complement strand
TAAAACAAGAAACATTTATCAATATGGTATTTGACATCTGTTCTTCCGTCATTGAAATGGGGTTTAAAAAGATTATGATTATCAGTACTCACGGAAATCATACAGGCGCATTAAGAGTAGTGACGCGCAATATTTCCGATAAATATAATATCTATATGGCTCTTACATATCCTTCAGTAATGGCAAAGGAAGAGTTTTTAAAAATTAGTAAAGCCGGTCCAAAAGGGAGTTGTCATGGTGGTGAATATGAAACATCTTTAATGCTTTATCTGAATAAAAATATGGTAGATATGAAAAAGGCGACCAGTCAGGATAAGATAATAATTTCTTCTAAATTTTATTTTGATAAGGTGTTTTGGTCTACATGGGGTTTGCAGAAGAGTAAAACAGGAATCTACGGCGACCCAACCAAAGCAACAAAGGAAACAGGAAAAAAGATTATGCAGGCAATTATTAACAATTATCAGAAATTTATTAAGGAGTTTTATGAAAATGGGAAATAATTGGACAAAAAGTTTTGAGCTTTCAGGCAAAGAGAAAGAAGAGGCATTAAAGAAATGCTATGCTGTTCTTGAAGGGTGGAAAATTAAAATGCCTAATGTGGAACCTATTGTTTTAGATTTTGGATTAAGTGTTTTTCGCAGAACAGGGCTTATTGAATTCTGGATTGCCAACGAAGAAAAAGAAGGATATTGCGGAAAATTCTTGTTTCTCTTTGATGAACAAACCTGTCCTGCTCATCACCATGATTTCAAACATGAAACTTTCTTTATCGTTAAAGGCAAAGTTTTAATGAAAACTGCGGAGAAAGAGTTCTTAATGAAAGAAGGAGATGCTTTTGCAATGAATCAGGGAGTAGTTCACTCTTTTACCGGAGAGGGAAACAGCCTGGTTCTTGAAGCTTCCAAACCATGCATTTCAGGAGACAGCATTTTTAAAAACAAAAGGATTGGTAAAAATGGGAAAATATAAGAAAAGCAGAAAAGAAATACGATTTGGTGTTATAGGTCTTGGCTTAATGGGGCGGGAGTTAGGTAGCAGTATTGCCCGCTGGTGTCATCTGCTTTATGATGGACCTGTGCCGGTTATCACAGGTATTTGTGATAAATACAATAAGGAAACCAGAAAATGGTTTTTGGACAATTTCCCAACCATTGAAATAGATACTGATGACTATCGAGAATTAATTAAATCCGATAAAATTGATGCAGTATATTGTGCTGTTCCTCATAATCTTCATGAAAGGATGTATATTGATATTATTAAGGCAGGAAAGCATTTGCTCGGAGAAAAGCCATTTGGTATTGATAAAAGAGCCAATGACAATATTTTAAAAGTTATACAAGACAATCCCGACATAATTGTTCGGTGCAATTCTCAATTTCCTTATTTTCCAGGTGCTCAGAAGATAATTAAATGGATACAGGAGAAAAGATATGGCAGGCTTATGGAGGTCAGAAGTGGTTTTCACCATTCCAGTGACATGAATCTTGATAAACCAGTCAATTGGAAGCGGATGGTAGAAATTAATGGAGAATATGGATGCATGGGCGATCTGGGAATGCATACCCAGCATATTCCTTTTCGTATGGGATGGATACCAAAAACAGTGTATGCCGATTTATTAAATATAGCTGAGACGAGGCCTGATGGAAAAGGAGGATTTGCTACCTGTAAAACATGGGATAATGCTGTGCTTACCTGCAGATGCGCTGATCCTGATAACAGGAAAGATTTTACACTTATCCTTGAAACCAAGCGTATGGCTCCAGGAGCAACAAATACATGGTTTATAGAAGTCTACGGTACGGAAGGTTCTGCAAAATTTACAACTCACGATCCTAAGGCTTTCTATTTTTTAGAGAGCAAAGGCAAAGAACAGGGATGGACACGTATTGATACTGGATCTCAGTCAGTAATACCATCGGTTACCGGTGGTATTTTTGAATTTGGTTTTTCAGATGCTTTCCAACAGATGTTAGGGGCATTTGTGTATGAATTTAAAGAAGGCGGCTCTGATCATTCTTTTAAAAATGTAATGCCTGAAGAAACTGCCCTGAGCCATAAAGTCTTGACGGCAGCATTAGAGTCAAATAAAACTGGTAAAAAGATAACTATATAATTTTATTTCAAAATGAAAAATGTCTTAGCAGTTCTTGATATAGGTACCAGTTCCCTTAAATGCGGAACTATAGACAGAGAGCTAAATATAATTGAGAGCACTCTCCGAGATTTTAAGATTAATCGTAGACATGGAAGCTATGAATTAGATTTCGAAGAATGTTTTACCAAAGCCAGAGAAGCCTTAAAAAAGATAATTCAATCCACTACCAAAAAACACTATTTTATTGAAGCGATCTTGATTACGAGTCAGGCACAAACCTTTGTGCCTGTTGATAACCATTTTAACCCTTTAGACAAAGGGATTGTCTGGCTTGACACAAGAGCAGTAGCAGAAGAAGTATATCTATCTGAAAAGCTACCTGAATTTTATAAAACCACAGGTTTTTCTAAACCTTTATCTTCTTTATATATTTCGAAATTATTATGGTTGAAAAAAAACAAAGCTGCTATATACAAAAAAGCTGCTTATTTTCCTCTTGTTAATGAGTATGTTGCTTTCAGATTGACAGAAAAGTTTTATTCTGATTATACCAGCTTTGGCATGGGCGGAGTTTTTGATATACGTAAAAAGCATTTAAATCAGAAAGCGCTTGATATCCTCGAACTTACACAAGACAATTTCCCTGAAATTAAAGAAGCTGCAGGTATTCCCTATAAATTAACTCATAAAATGAGACATGAGTTAGGGCTCAAAAAAGAATTGCCTGTATATTTTTGTGGTAATGACCAGTCAGCGTCAGCAGTAGGAGCAGGGCTTGAAGCTAAGGGAGACATAAGCGCTAATTTCGGAACGGCAATGGTGCTTTATACCATTATAAAAGAACCTTTGAATTCTATAAAAAAGAATCAAATTGTAGGTATAAATCCTTTAACTAACGATTATTTTTTGATATGTCTTGACTCTCAGTTCGGCAACGTAGTTGATAAATTTAAAACAAAGCATTTCTCGGATATAACTTACGATGAATTTTTATCAAAGTTTAATGCGGTTAAAAAGAATAAAGCATTTACTGATATCAGGATTGATGAAGGCAATCTCAGGTATGATGAATCTTTGGACAAAGATATAATAGCAGGTTCTATCATTAAATATTTTTTGAATCGGTTTCTATACCATCTTTCAGAAATAGAAAAAATATCTTCTGCCCACCAGATCTATGTGTCAGGTGGAGTATCACAATCTAAAGTATGGCTCGACATCTTGGCTAAGAACTGCAAATACAAAATAATCCCTTCATCTGGTCGTGACGCAGGGATTATAGGTGCAGCAAAAATCTATAGAAATAATAAAAAACGGAGGGGATAAAACATTGCGAAAATATATTTTAAAATCAGGCGCAGCCACTGTTGATATTACACCTAAAAAGTCTATGTTTTTGTTCGGGTATCCTCATATGGAAAGATACAGTGAGGGCACACATGATCCGATTTATGCGTCTGCTCTTGTTCTGGATAATGGCAATACGCAAATAGTATTCTGCGTGGCTGATATTATTTTTATTGGAAAAGATCAGGCGGAAGAGGTAAGAAAGCTAGTAAACCAGAAAACAGGTATTCCCAAAGAAAACATTGTGATTTCTGCCTCGCATACGCATTCCGGGCCATTAACAGTGAACATGGCTTCAAATAAAAATGATCCTGCCGTTCCATCGGCTAGTAACGAATATACCAAATTTTTGATTAATACCCTGTCCAATTTAATTAATAAGGCATATTGCCGGAGAATTGAATCCGAATTAGCAATTCTTACTATTAGCGGGGAAGGAGTAGGTGGAAACAGAAGGATAAAAGGTGGTATTACTGACCCTGAAGTTCCTGTAATTGTTGTAAGAAGAAAGAAGGATAAAGAAATATTTGCTGTCTCAACAACATACTGTATGCATCCGACTGTGCTTCATGAAGATTCAAAATTATACTCTGCGGATTTCCCTGGCTATACAAGAGAATATATACTCAAAAAATTAGGCAAAAATATCGTTTATCTCTATCATACAGGACCTGAAGGCAATCAGTCTCCCAGACATTTCATAAAGGGCACTACATTTGATGAAGCGAAAAGGCTTGGTTATATGCTTGGTGAAAGGATTGTAAAATCAATATCAGGACTTACTGATATTGATTTTAAATCGTCAGTATCTTTAAAAGCATCTGTTTCGAGGATAACTCTTCCGCTAAAACAATTCCCATCAGTTAAAGAGGCGGACAGAAAACTAAAAAAAGCTCTTCAAAAATTGGAACAATTAAAAAAGAAGAATGCTTCATATGCAGAGATAAGGACTGCAGAGTGCGACTGGTTTGGAGCTGAGGAAACAACAACTATTGCCAATTTGGCTGCAAACGATGAATTGAAGGAAATCACAAAAACTATCTTGCCTGCTGAAATACAGGTTTTTGAAATAAATGATAATTATTTTGTTAATATTCCTGGTGAATATTTTGTTGAGTATTCACTTAGTATAAAAGAAAAATCGCCGTACAAAACGTTTGTAACATGTCTTGCCAACGGAGAACTGCAAGGTTATATCGTTACAAAAGAAGCATATATTGAAGGCGGATATGAAGCATCCAATAGTCTCTTTTCTACTGAAGCGGGAGATGTTATTATAAAAGAGACAATAAAATTGATTAAAAACAGAACATAGGAGATTGCTATGAAAGAGTTTAATTATAGTCCATCAAAGTGGGTCCCGTTCAGAGATAAGGAAGTTCTGGAAAGAGTTAGAAAAATAAAGAGGGAGGATATTGCCAAGCATCCCAATCCTGACTTAAAAATCAAGGTGGTCAAAGATTCTGAGATATGTTTTATATACATGATGGATATTTTCTTTCGTATCAAAGAAGCCATGGAAGCGGATAAAAAGCTGGTTATGATTTTACCCCAACCCTGGCCGTTCTACAAAAACGTAGCCTATATGATCAATCGCTCTAAGATTAATTGTAAAAATCTCTATACGTTCAATATGGATGAATATGCGGATGAAGATGGAAATATTGCACCAGAGACATGGCCTTTGGGCTTTACTCATGCTCTCAAAAAATATTTTTACAATGAACTTGATGATAAACTTCGTCCGTCGGAAACCCAGATGATTGGGCTTACCAATGAAAATTTTAAAGATTATGGAAAAAAGATTGCTGATCTCGGCGGGGCTGATATTTGTTATGCAGGACCAGGCTGGACAGGACATTTGGCATTTGTAGAACCGGATGCGCCTGAGGTTTCTAAGGATCTGGAAGAATTTAAGAAAATGGGACCAAGTATTGTTACTCTAAGTCCGTTCACGCTAGCCCAGAATTCTTTGCATGGCAGTTTTGGCGCCAGTGGCGATATTGCGGCTATACCGCCCAAGGCTGCCACTATCGGTCCGCGTGAGTACCTAGCAGCTAAACACAGACTCAACACTTATTCTATTAGTGTTCACGGAACCAGTACATCGTGGCAGAGACTTATAACCAGACTGGCTCTGCACGGTCCGGTAACCCCTCTGGTGCCGGACTCTATTGTTCAGTTAACATCAGCTGATGTATTTATTTCAGAAACAATTGCTCAGGATATAACGCCTGATTGGGATAAAGGATATTAATTTATGAATAAAGATAAATTTATTGAGAAGATAAAAACACATAAAGGCATAATTGATGCTCATACTCATATAGGAGTAAATTATAAAAATTACCTGAGCTATTCATATCCATATTGTCTGAGTTTTGAAGATCTAGTGGTAAGGATGAAGTATCTGGGGATATCATATTCGGTTGTATTTCCCATCGACTCAAGTTATTACACTGTTGAACTGGGAGCATCAAAAGAGATTAAAACAAATGAAATGTTTTCAAAATTTCCTTATGAGATTGAAAATCAAAGCATGTTGAAAGAGATTTATGAAATATTTCCAGAGTATTCTGATATAGCTCTGCCCTTTGTTATGTTTGATCCATCGAGAAAAACGAAAGAACAGGCAGAACTGTTGGAGAAACTCTATAAAGAATATCCTTTGTTTGGTTTAAAAACAGTCTCAACATACATACAGGCATTTGTAAAGGATTTGGAGACTAAAGGCCGGCCTATTTTAGATTTTGCTGTTAAGTATAATTTGCCTATAACATTTCATAGTTCATATTATAAAGGGGATCCTTGGGCTTCGGTCTTTGACATTATAAAATTTGCTGAGAAACATCCGGAAATTAGAATCTGCATTGCTCATTCAGCCCGTTTTGTAAAATCCGTGCTGGAGAGAGCATCAAAATTAGACAATTGTTTTGTTGACCTCTCAGCATTTAATATACACTGTACCCTCGCCCAGCAGAAATCTCCTCATGTTGCCTCGTCAGAAGAACGGATAGAAGCAGATTATAACGAACCTTCGTCTGTAATTGAGAAAATTGTTAGCAGTTATCCAAATGCAATTATCTGGGGAAGTGATACTCCATATAATTATTTTATACAGAAATGTTATGACATTAATGGTAAACTGATGGATACATCTTTAAAATCGTCATTTGATATGGAAATGAAGATATTAAAAAGTCTTTCAGAAGATAAGATTTCAAAGATAACATATAAAAATACCTTAAAATATCTATTTGGATAAAATGTTAAAGAGACAGGCTAAATATAGAACATAGGAGAATATATAGAAAATGGAACATGCAAAATTACAAAAGTTATCGGGGGTTATACCAGCAATTCCGACGCCGCTAATGGAAAACGAGGATTTGGATGTAGAGAGTTTGCGTAAGATCATAGACTATGTTATCAAACAAGGCGTTTCAGGCATATTTATTCTGGGAAATATGGGCGAAGGAACAGCGTTGCTGGATTCAGTAAGATTAAAGCAGCCGTTGAGCATATAAATGGCAGGATTCCATTAATGGTGGCCTGTTCCGACGGTTCAACAAGAAGAACCATTGAACTGGGTAAACGGATGCAGGACTTGGGACCCGATTATCTTGTATCCACCACCCCGTATTATTATGGTTTTCCTAATCAGAAGTGTATTATCGATTATTTTGAGAAGCTCTCAAATACTCTAGATAAACCGTTATTGTTCTACAACAATCCCGGCTCAACTGGAAACAAGGTCTGCTTTGAAACGATAGATACCATATTAAGCATGGATAACATAGCGGGTATTAAAGACTCTGCATGTGATATTCATATAGCTATGGACATTCTAAGAAAGTATCCTGACAAAAAAACCAGGTCATTCAGCTATCTTTATGGTGATGAATTTGTCTATGATGTTATTTTGCTGATGGGAGCAGATGGTATTGTAACCGGCGGAGGAACATGTTTTATTGACACGTTGATTAAACTTTACAAAGCAGCGACAAATGGCAATATTCTTGAAGCATTTGAACTGCAGCGGCAATTCAGAGGAGAAATGGACGATATGCTTGGACCTGAATTAATTACAGATTGGATGGCGGCTATAAAGACAAACTTGAAGAATAAAAAACTGTGTAAAAATCACTGTACACATCCATTTATTAATCGCATGCTATAACAGGACAATCAGAATGACTGATAAAAAAATAAAGATATTGGATTGTAAGTCCTTTGACAACGAATATCTACACAAGGATTTCCACGGCAGTTTATGTTATGCGATTAAGTATCTGGATGAAGTTTACGGAGAACAAGCCACGGAAGACTATCTGAAACAGGTTGCCAAAACATATTATGCGCCATTAACTGAGCGGTTGAAAAAAAAAGGACTGTCTGCTCTTGAAAAGCACTGGCAGAAAATCTTTGGCATAGAGGGAGGTAAATTCTCCATTGAGTACAAAGCTCAAAAATTAGTTCTGACAGTTGACAAATGTCCTGCGATAGCGCATATGAAAAGAAAAGGGTTGTTATTTACTCAACGTTATTGCCAGACGACTGTCGTAGTTAACGAAACTATTTGTGCTGAAGCAGGGTATTGTTGCAGTTGTAAATATGAACCTGGAGCAGGCAAATGCGTTCAGGAATTCTGGAAAGAAAGGGATTGACAATATGATATCGTGTACGGAATTTATTCCTGCTTATAGCGAACTTTTTAAGTTTTTGGATAAAAAAGGTGGTAAAGAAGCGGTTGTTAGATTCTGGGAAAATCTTTCGGATGAATTTTTGGGGAATTTGCGTGATTTGGCAGCAAAAAAAGGTTTAGCTGGTTGTTTTGAATACTGGTCTCATACACTAACTGAGGAAGCAGCTGACTTTAGAATGGTTTTGGACGAAAAGCAGAACCTGTTTACTATAGAGATGCGTCAATGTCCGAGCAAAGGGAGGCTTTTAGAGATAGAGCATATCAAACCATATAAATATTACTGCGAACACTGTGATGTGCTCTACAGAAGAGTCTTAGAACCGTTGGGATTTGAATATCATGTAGATTTGACCAACTGCCGCCGGGCAAAATGCAAAGTTACTGTTAAGAAGATACATATAAGTTAGAAAAAATAAGTTGTATAATCAGAGTAGCTCAATAGGAAGATATTACAGATTTTCTAAATATCTCAGAAATCGTTTTGGTGTACGGGTTTATAAGGTAAGTATAGATGCCGGATTCTCTTGTCCTAATAGAGACGGCTCAAAAAGTAAAGACGGATGTATCTATTGTGATAACAAGGGATTCAGCTTTAACAGTCGTATTGCTCTTCTGCCAATAGAAGAGCAGATTGCTAAAGGCATAGAGTTTGGTAAAAGAAGATTTAAGGCTCAGAAATTTATAGTATATTTTCAGGCGTATACAAATACATACGCTTCTTTAGAAGTTCTGAAGAAAAAGTATGATACCGTCAGAAAATTTCAAGATGTTGTGGGTATATCCATTGGCACTCGTCCTGATTGTATAAATGAGGAGATTCTCGATTTAATTGAAAGCTATGCATCCGATTACGAAGTATGGATTGAATATGGTCTTCAGAGTACACATGATGAGACTTTAGAGTTTATAAATAGAGGACATGTTTATAAAGATTTTCTGGAAGCGGTAAATCTGACAAGGAAAAGAAAAAATATAAAGATATGTGTTCATGTTATTATTGGACTACCCAATGAGACTAGAGAAGATATCTTGAAAACGGCAGAGGTTTTGGGCAGGATGAAATTAGATGGTATAAAGATTCATCCTCTTCACGTAATAAAGGGAACAAAGCTGGAAGAAATTTATAAGAAAGGGCAGTATAAGCCATTGGAATTAGATGTGTATGTAGATTTGGCTGTAGAATTCCTGGAACGCATCTGGGCAGATACTGTGATTCAGAGAATAACCGCAGATTGTTCAAGGGAATTTCTCATAGCGCCAATGTGGATTGTTGACAAAAACAAAGTGCTGGGTAAAATAGAAGAGAAGCTTTTGCAGATGGATACATTTCAGGGTAGGTTATATAAGGAGATGGGGTAAGATGAGTATAAGGCAAGATATATTGGGGAAAATTAGCGGTGTTAAATTAAACATGGAAAAATTACCAAAAAAAGTATCAGGCTATTTTGGTGAAAATACGTTTAGTATTTCTGTAATAAAAAAACATATAAGTAAAAAGACCTTTGAATCATTTAAGCGTTGGCTTGATGAAGGAAAAATAATCAGCAAGAAAGAAGCAGATGAAATAGCAGAGGCAATGAAGGATTGGGCAATTGGAAAGGGAGCAACTTATTATACACATTGGTTTCAGCCTATGACAGGTCTTACAGCTGAGAAACACGATAGTTTTATTTCGATTGATCGAGAGGGCAGAGCCATTGAAAAGTTTAGCGGTTCAATGCTTATTCAAGGTGAGCCTGATGCATCCAGCTTTCCAAGCGGAGGAATAAGAACTACTTTTGAAGCTCGCGGGTATACAGCATGGGATCCTTCAAGCCATGCGTTTATTATAGAATGCGAACTCGGAAAAACTTTGTGTATACCATCCATATTTATTTCATATCATGGGGAAGCGCTTGATAAAAAGCTTCCTCTATTGCGTTCCGACGAGGCTATCAACAAAGCAACGGTTAAGCTTTTAAAACTTTTCGGGCATAAGGATGTAAAAAGAGTCTTTTCAGATTGCGGTGCTGAACAAGAATATTTTTTAATGGATAAACGGTTTTATAGAATGCGGCAGGATTTAATTATGACAGAACGCACGCTAATTGGAGCACCTTCTCCAAAAGGACAGCAATTGGAGGACCAATACTTTGGCTCAATTAAAGATCGCGTTATAAATTATATGAATGATGTAAGTATCGAGGTGTATAAATTAGGTATTCCTTTAAAGACCAGACATAATGAAGTTGCTCCTCATCAATTTGAGTTTGCTCCTATTTATGAGGACTCCAATGTTGCAGCAGATCACAATCAGCTTCTTATGGACATTATCAAAAAGATTGCCCTGAAACATGACCTAGTATGTCTTTTACACGAAAAACCATTCGCCGGTATAAATGGAAGCGGAAAGCATATTAATTGGTCTCTGTCAGCTGATAAGAAAAAAAATCTTTTTAATCATGGGAATACGCCAGAAGATATTTTGCAGTTTCTGGTATTGTTAATAGCTGTAATTCGGGCTGTTTATAAACATGCTGACCTATTGTATGCTAGTATAGCTTCAGCAGGTAATGAACATAGACTTGGAGCTAACGAAGCTCCGCCTGCAGTTATGTCAGTATTTATTGGGGATCAGTTAACAAAGATTCTAGATACAATAGAAAAAGGCAAAAAGGCAAAATTCAGCAAACAAGATATTGTAAATCTTGGCATTGGCAAATTACCGACATTTAATAGAGATGCAGTTGACAGAAACAGGACTTCTCCTTTTGCTTTTACCGGTAATAAGTTTGAATTTAGGGCAGTTGGCAGTTCCCAAAATATTTCAACACCTATTATGATTATTAATACAATTGTCGCAGAATCTATCGATCATATTGCAGATAGAATAGGAAAAGAGTCTAACTCCAAGAATTTTAGTCTGAAGGTGCTGGATGTATTAAAACAAATTATTAAAGAAACTAAACAAATTAGGTTTGAAGGTGATAATTATTCCAAAGACTGGATAGCAGAGGCAGCAAAAAGAGGGTTAATTAATGAGCCTTCAACAGCTAAGGCGCTTAAAGCTCTAATTAAAGAGGAGAACATAGCTCTGTTTGAGAAGTATGGTGTGCTCACAAGGGGAGAATTAGTTGCAAGATATAATATATGGATCGATATGTATAATAAAAAACTGGAGATTGAAGCCCATACTTTGCGTGAAATGGTGGACTCAAATGTAGTACCGGCAGGCTTTGATTATCA
>CAZMXO010000031.1:0-11396 GCA_964570265.1 uncultured bacterium | reverse complement strand
TTCCTCATTCAGCAAGTTTGGTAAGTTCAGGGAATATCACGGTTGAAGCATGGGTAAAAAGCGAGGCAGACGGTGTAGCTCAAGGAATTGTAGGGAAATTAGTATCCTCTTCCTCAAGCGGATTTTTATTAAATAAAGCAGGCACTAATAAATTTAGTTTTTCGGTTGGCGATGGGAAGCTTTTGAATAACATAGCTTCAGGTATATATGTAGCAGATACGGGTTGGCATCATGTTGCCGGTGTTATTCGCGGCAATATTATGTATTTGTATGTAGACGGGGTTCAAAAGAACTCTAAATCGCTGGGGACTTCGCCCATTGTAGATTCGGATGGATACGCTTATATCGGGAAATCTTATTCCGATTCATCTGCCAGCTTTTTCAACGGCTATATTGACGAAGTTGGAATCTACAACTACGCAAAGCTACCTAAACAGATTGCGATAGACGCTCGCGGCGGTCAGCCTTGGTCACCATGGTCACATTCATACTACAAGAAAGGGGATGAGGATGACGTTGTGATTTTTAAGGATGATTTCCATAACTGGGAAAAAAACTTTAGCGGATGGACAGAACTTAGTGACGCACTAAGTTGGGCAAATAGTACGGACTGGTACACCTATGAGGTTGAAACAGAGATAAGTTTAAGCACAGAGGAGGGGGATGCGAGCGGTGGAATCCTTTTAAATTGGAACGAGACAGGCGGAAATTACGGTTACATCGCCGTGTTGGATGATATTGCAGACGAATTGCGATTATATGAAATGGATACAAGTGAAAACATAGGTACATTATTAGACAGTTATGCATTTTCTTCAACTATTGATCCTGACACATGGTACACTCTCAAAGCGCAGTACGATGGAAGTAATATCAAAGTGTATGTAGAAGATACCCTTAGGATTACCACGCCTGTGTCTATTACTTACAAAGGTTATGCCGGGATGATTGCAGAGTCAGGTTTGGTATACTACAACTACTTCAAGGTTCACCCGATAGACAGATATATTCGCTATGAAGCGACACTGACGGATAATGTAAATAATGACACAACTCCGTATCTCTACTGGGTCATATCGGATTATGAGGATATAGCAGAGGGTACTTTATGGAGCATAATCTGGCAGGATAAATATGGACTGCATAGAAATAATGCTCTCGAAGATGTTATCTGGGCTCCGGAGGATCAGGAGCAATCATTAGTAGAAACATGGAGTGTTCTTGATAATGCGGAGATTGATTCAGCAGATACAGTATGGTGCTACAATTTAGAAAATTATGACTTCGATTATGACCATAATCCTCAAGCGGCTAGTCCTGACGCCCCTGATGGAGGATTAAGGGTCTTTGTTGAAGTGCCTAGGCCTGCTACAGATTATGTTAATTTAAAGTTTGGTTATAGAACCGCTTTAACTACTCCTGTAACATGGCCTCCGAACGAAACTGATTATACATGGGATGACGGTGATGGCTGGATGAAGTTTCCTCGTGATACAGTTGGAGTCTGCGATATAGAATATACAGGCTCAGATACGGAAGTTTGGAAGTGCACGTTCACAGAAACACAGATAAATGATAATTTTTCTAAAGAGGCAGGTTATATCCTTTGGGCGCAGGCCGAGTCAAGTGGAGGAAATACAGAGGAAGATCCCGCAGGGTTTGCTCTCATTGATGGCGACAGAGCAGATACATCAATAATCTACATGATGAAGGATATTACTCCTCCGGGGTCAACTAATGCTTCAGGAGGCTGGCCATGGCAGGTAGGACAAAGTGGATATCAGCCTGTTGCCGGTAGATATAATGATAATTGGATAGGAACAGGCGACGGCAGGCTAAAGTTAAAAGGGATTGAGAGTTCTACCGGAACCGATGTGTCTGCATATAGATTTAATTCTGGAGATATCTGGATAAACTATAATTCACAGGATGATTCAGGGATACTTGTTTCAGTTGAGGATAAAAACTCAGACCCTCTTCGAGTAGATGACTGTTCAGGATTAAAAGAGAAGGCTTTTGATGATAGTCCTTCAAGATATGTATATTCCACTAAGGCCTATGAGAGAGAATGGCGCCATCCTGACTATGTTATAGATATAACGGATATAGACGAATGGGCGGAGTGTGATACTGATTGGGATAACGTCAATGAAATAAGATATCTTGCATTAGGGAAATTAGGCTCTAATAAACCGTACACTACATCAGATATTTTTGACAATCCAATGCCAAATCTTGAAACCATGAGTTCAAAAGAAGGAAGGGATATTCTTATCCAGTTTGCTCAGAAAGATAAAGCCGGCAACTGGGGATATTCTCATCCGAATTATGACCACTATTATGCTAATAGTTCTGTAGGATATTATATTAATTACGACATAACAAAACCGATACCCAGAATAATATCAGCTCCAAGAGAGGCAAATTACTCAGGCTCTGCGAGTTTTGGATTTGACGATAACTCTGCTGATGACAGCACTCTGTTTTGCGCATTCGCTGCGCGGCTTGAACGAAATGACAATACTGATAAAACATTAGGAACTTATACTGTAGTCACAGGATACGACGGGAATACTTATCAGCCATGGCTTCCGGTATCAGATAAGTCTTTCGGAGCATTTTCAGGTCTTATTACTTCTTCTCCGGCCTACTGGTATTGTTGCAGTGTTAAAGCAAGGGATGAAGCGTTGAATGTAAGCGACGGTTACGATACCTATTATTTTCAGTGCCTTGCTCCTGTCCCAAACACAATCATATATTCTGCGCCTACAGGTATTATAACAAGTCCTACAAGTACATATAGCGCGATATTTAAATTTAGGGGCGAGGGAGGAACGGCGCCATATACATTCTCATATAGCCTTGACGGAAATGCATGGAGTATTTTTAGTGCAACATCCAGTTATTCTGACACTCTCGATTATGGCAATCATACATTTAGAGTAAAAGCCATGAATAATAGTGGAAGTGATCCTGATGATGTAGATTCAACCCCAGCCTCAGTTACATTCACAATCGAATCTACTACTCAACCTTCAGCCGTCGCTTCTCCAAGCGATCCGGTAAAGTACTGGAGAGAAGAGAGCGAATAAACCCACTGAACTTCCACTGAACCCACGATTTAAATCGTGGGTTCAAATCGTGGGTTCAAATGCGTATTCTTTATGCTACAATCAAGATGGTTTTAAAAAAGGAGAAAATTTGTAATATGAAAACATTAGAGACTAGAATGCCTGTGAACCCCAAAGCACGGGCGGGGGCAAGCCCCGCCCCTACAATACGAAATTATGGAAATGTAGGGACAGGTTCGTGACCTGTCCGTTAAAAAGCCTTTGATGAATGCAAAATAATATGATAGTATGACAATATGATAATTCGGAAGGAGATAATATTATGGGTTTAACAAAAATAAATGAGAGAGGGCAGCTTACAATACCTGCAGAGATGAGAAAAATTCTGCATTGTGAGCCGGGAGATTATGTAGAAGTGACAATGGAGCAAAATGTACTAAAAGTGGTTCCTAAGGCGGTAGTTGATAAAGACCATGCGTGGTTTTGGACCAAAGAATGGCAGGAAGGGGAAAGAGAAGCAAAGAAAGAGCTTAAAGACGGAAAGATGTCCGCCCCCTTTAATACCATAAGTGAACTAAGGAAACATCTTGAAGAAAATTAATATAGTTACTCTGCCAACTTTTGATAAATGCTTTAGAAAATTACATCCCGATGTTAAAAAGATTATCTTAAATAAGCTGGATATTTTCATGAAGAATCCAAATCATCCGTCACTTAGAATTAAAAGGATTAAAGGGTCTGATAATATTTGGGAAATGAGTATTACTAAAAACTATCGTATTACTTTTATGCCTGTAGGAGATACAAGAATTCTTAGAAAAGTCGGCACTCACGATATATTGAATAAGCAATGAGTTGGAGGTAAGGCATGGAACATTTAAAACAAAGATTAAATATATTGAGAAAAAACTTGGATAACGCAAAGGTGTATCTTTGACTACCCTAGGAAACAGGAAGAAATAGAGCAGTTAGAAGAAGAGACTTCAAAGCAGAACTTCTGGGCAGATAATAAAAAAGCCACCGATATTATCAAACAAATCAAAGTCTTAAAAGACATTATCACGCCTCTTGATAGCCTCATTAGAGAAACAGATAATTCTTTAGAACTGGTTGAACTCGCCTTGTCAGAGAAAGATGACTCAATCTCCTCTGAAATTACTAAGGAGCTTGAGAAACTGGAGAAAGATTATAAGAAATTTGAAGTTAAATTGACTTTAAGCGGTAAATATGATGGAAATAACGCTATTATGACCATTCATTCAGGTGCGGGAGGAACTGAGGCGTGTGACTGGGTGGAGATGCTTCTGAAAATGTATGTCAAGTGGGCGGAAAAAAGAGGCTTTAAAACAGAGATCGCAGACATTCTGGCAGGCGAGGAAGCCGGCATAAAAGCAGTAACGATTATAGTTAAAGGTAACTATGCGTATGGCTATCTGCGTTCGGAAATAGGCGTGCACAGGCTTGTAAGAATATCTCCATTTGACGCAAACAAGAAACGTCATACCTCATTCTGTTCGGTTGATGTGATTGCGGAGGTTGAGGACGAAGCTGATATTGAGATCAATGAGTCCGACCTAAGAATTGATACTTATCATGCAAGCGGTCATGGAGGGCAGCATGTCAATAAAACCGACTCTGCTGTACGTATCACTCATCTGCCTACAGGTATAGTTACGCAATGCCAGAATGAACGTTCTCAGCTTAAAAACAAGTCAACTGCAATGAAGGTTCTAAAAGCGCGGATGGTTGAACAGCGCATGCGAAAGAAGGAAGAAGAGCTGCAGGAATATAATAAAGATAAGAAAAAGATAGAATGGGGCTCTCAGATTCGTTCGTATGTATTTCAGCCGTATATGCTCGTTAAGGATCATCGGACAGGAATTGAAATAGGGAATGCGCAGGCGGTTATGGATGGAGATATTGATAAATTTATAGAGGCGTTTTTAAAGATGGTGTAATTTTTCTTTTCTGTTGCACACCCGTATAGTGTATGCTAGAATTATTACTCGGGGGCGATATGAGACGTAAGAGGCTGGTATTTACCTTAAGCGTGGTTTTTATTGTGTTGGGGTTTTTTCTGCACAGTTTTGCTGTTAGTAAAGTTGAAAGGTTTATACATAATGCTCCAGGCGCTTTTTTTGCATCGATGCTAGGTATTGAGTTAGGAATTTTCGTTGCCATTGTGTTACTGTCTTATCTATTCAAAATTCGCAAAAAAACAAGGGATGAAACAATTCAAAAAAATGAGCATGAAATGGAGGTTAAAAGAAAACATGAATTGCTTGAGCATATTCCTAAAGGAGAGATTGAGGCTAATCTGCCTTTGGTGTTTGCTAAATTGATTATTGAGGGCAGATATGGGTTAATGAAGGAATATGAATTGCATGTTGATAAGGAAGTTATTATCGGAAGGTATAGTTCCAATAATGTTGTAATTAACGGTATAGGAGTATCCAGAGTTCACGCTAAGATCAGACCGGAGAGAGAAGGGTATATTCTCTATGATATGGCAAGTGAATCAGGAACTATTGTAAATGGTAGAAAAATAGAAAGACATCATCTAAGGAATAATGATGAAATTTCAATAGCACGTATAAAACTAACATTCAAAAAAGATATTGTATAGCAGAGGAGATATAAGTATGTTTGAAGGGTCAATAGTTGCAATAGTTACACCGTTTGAAGACGGCAAAATTGATAAACGCAGATTATCAGAACTTATTGAATTCCATATTTCAGAGGGCACAAGCGCAATTCTTCCATGTGGGTGTACAGGAGAAGCAGCGACGCTTAGTCATCAGGAACAGAAACACATGATAAAATTAGTTATTGATATTGTTAATGAAAGAGTTCCTGTAATTGCCGGAACAGGTTCAAATAGTACTGAAGAAGCTCTAGTGCTTACAAAGTCTGCCAAAGAAGCCGGAGCGGATGGAGCATTACTGATCACTCCGTACTACAACAAACCGACTCCTGAAGGACAGTACCTTCATTATGAGAAGATAGCTAAAGCAGTGGATATTCCTATCATACTTTATAATGTGCCTTCAAGAACAGGGATAAGCATTCTGCCTCAAACAGTTGCCAGGCTTTCAAAGATTGATAATATTGTGGCTATAAAGGAAGCAAGCGGGAGCATTGATCAGGTCAATGCCATAATAGACCTGTGTGACATAATTGTTCTTTCAGGTGAGGATGCGCTGACTTTGCCCATGATGGCGCTTGGAGCAAAGGGAGTGATATCAGTTGCGGCAAATGTGGTTCCAAAACATATGGCTATGATGGTAAAGAGTTTTCTGGATGGTAACTTGGAAGAATCCCGAAAAATTCATTTTAAGTTATTTCCTCTATTTAAGGCATTATTCTATGAAACAAATCCGATACCGATAAAAACAGCTCTTGGAATGATGGGAAAGATTGATCCTCAATTAAGACTGCCTCTTTGCGAAATGAGAAAGGAAAATGCGGAAAGACTGAGAAGAGTATTAACTGACATAGGTATTTTGTCATGATTAATGTAATAGTCAATGGCGCATGCGGGAGAATGGGAAAGAGAATAATAAATCTCCTGTCGGATCAAAAAGATTTACAGCTTTGCGGAGCAGTTGAGATTCCATCGCATCCTGATATAGGAAAAGATGTATGGACGGTGACTGATGTAAAGGTAACCGCTTCCGTTAAAGATATAATAAATGATGCAGATGTTGTGGTTGATTTTTCATCAGCAGATGGGGCTCTTGCGTCTGCAATAGTCTGCGCAAAGTATAAGAAAGCGTTAATTATCGGCGTTACAGGATTAACTGCTGAAGCATTATCTGAGATAGAAAGTATCTCCTGTGAAGTTCCATGTCTTGTTTCTTCAAATATGAGTGTTGGCGTTAATCTTTTGTGTAAACTTGTTGAACAGGCATCAAGCATATTAGGAGAGGAGTATGACGTGGAGATTATAGAGGCGCATCATAGGTTTAAGAAGGATGCTCCAAGCGGCACGGCAAAAATGCTTGCTGAAATTATTTCAAAGGCGAAAGATAAGAAACTTGAAGATACGGCTGTCTACGGCAGAAGAGGACTGGTTGGAGAAAGAAAGCGGGATGAGATTGGAATACATGCCGTTAGAGCAGGCGATATAGTTGGGGAGCATACGGTTATATTTGGAGGTGCTGGCGAGAGAATAGAACTCAAGCATATTGCAAGCACAAGGGATACATTTGCTCAGGGAGTTATTAAAGCGATAAAATTCATAAGCGCTCAAAAAGCAGGACTCTATGATATGAGGGATGTGCTTGGAGTTTAAGGTGTGTGTGTATTTAAGTCTTGGTTCAAATATAGGAAATCGAAAGGCGAATGTTCGGGAAGCTATTCGCATGTTGTCTCAATGTCCGCAAATTAAGCTCAAGAAGTGTTCCTCGCTTTATGAAACAAGTCCTGTTGGCATAGAAAAACAGCCATGGTTTATAAATTGTGCGATTGAGGTTGATACAGATACTAATCCTCTAAACTTATTAAAGATTATTAAAGGTATTGAGCTTTCTATGGGAAGGGAAAGTTCCTTTGTTTGGGGTCCCCGGAAAATAGATATAGATATAATTTTCTTTAAGGATATTGTTTTGAATGAACGGTTTTTGAAAATCCCTCATTCTCAAGCGCATAAAAGAGCTTTTGTAATTGTTCCTTTAGCTGAGATTGCTGAGGATTTCACGCATCCTGTTCTTGAAAAGTCTGTGAAACAACTGCTGAAAGAGATGCCAGAAGAACAGGTTATTAGGAAGGCGGGATAAATATGTTGGACGGAAAGTATATTGTTGTTGAAGGGGCTATTGGCGTAGGAAAAACATCGCTTGCCAGAGAACTGTCAAGAGAGATTAATGGAAAACTGGTTCTTGAGCAAAGCGAAGAAAATCCATTTTTGGAGAAGTTTTATGGTAATAGAGAAGAATATGCATTTCAAACTCAGATGTTCTTTCTTCTTTCACGATATAGACAACAGCAAAAAATATTGCAGCGGGAACTCTTCAAAAGAACTGTTGTGTGTGATTATTTATTCGCAAAGGATACAATATTTGCATATCTTAATCTTAATGAAGAAGAATTGGGATTGTACAATCATCTTGAGCCTTTGTTAGCTAAGAGAATTCCTGCCCCTGATCTGGTAATATACCTTCAAGCGTCTACATCGGTTTTAATTCAACGCATAAAAAACAGGGGAAAGCAATATGAAATGGAAATTTCTCAGTCATACACAGAAGAGCTTAATAAGGCATACAATCAATTCTTTTTTCTGTATAAAGACAGTCCATTGCTTTTTGTGGATACAGACCAGATAGATTTCGTTCATAGCAAGATAGATCTTAAAGACCTGATTAAGACTATAAAAGACGTGCGGGGAGGCACTCAATATTATAAACCTGTTTCCTCAGATGTATTTATAGAAAGGACATTATCATGAAAAAAACAGCTGTAGTAATTCGAGGCATGAAAGGAGCAAAAAATATTGTTGCTCTTACTTCTTACAGTTATTGGATGACAAGGATTGTTGATCCGGTAGATATTGATTTGATTCTTGTCGGTGATTCGCTTGCATCAATGGTTCTTGGATACAAGGATACTTTACCGGTAACAATGGATGAAATGATACATCATACTAAATCGGTATCCAGAGCTAATCCGAATTCGTTACTTGTTGCGGATATGCCGTTTATGTCGTATCAGTCGAGTCAGGAGAAAGCGGTTGAAAATGCGGGCAGATTTATAAAAGAAGCAGGAGCTGAGGCAGTTAAACTGGAAGGAGGAAAACAGATAAAGGATACTGTGTATAGAATTGTTCAGGCAGGAATTCCAGTATTGGGGCATATAGGGTTGACCCCTCAGTCAATTCATCAAATTGGAGGATACAGGGTTCAGGGAAGGGATACTGAGAGAGCTAAATCGCTCATTGAAGATGCTTTACTGCTTGAGAAGGCAGGGGCTTTTGCCATTGTCCTTGAATGTGTTCCATCCGCGCTCGCAAAAGAGATAACAAAAAAACTTCATATCCCGACTATTGGGATTGGCGCAGGTCCATATTGTGACGGGCAGATATTGGTAATACACGATATATTGGGCTTAAAAATAGGACATATTCCAAAATTTGTTAAACAGTATGCTAATTTGACCGAACAGATCACAAAAGCTATTGAGTCCTATAAAAAAGATGTAACCGCAGGAAAATTCCCGGGTAAAGAGCATAGTTACGAATGAAGATTGTTAAGACCGTCCAAAACATGCGACAATTATCCAAGAAAGCAAAAGCCAATAACAAGAGCGTTGGTTTTGTTCCGACAATGGGATATCTTCACGATGGGCATTTGAGCCTTATACACAGAGCAAGAAAGGATTGCGATATTGTAGTTGTAAGTATATTTGTGAATCCAATGCAGTTTGCTCAGGGAGAGGATTTAAAGACATACCCGAGAGATTTTGATATGGACAGGAAACTGGCAGAAAGCGCAGGAGCGGATGTTGTTTTTTACCCGGACGCGAAGCATATCTGCCCAAAAGATTCTTCCACCTTTATTAGCGTTGAAAATTTGGACAAAATCTGGGAAGGAAAAACGAGACCTGAACATTTTAGAGGGGTATGCACTATTGTCGGAAAACTTTTTAATATTGTGAATCCTGATATTGCTTATTTTGGTCAAAAAGATGCCCAGCAGACCGCAATTATTAAAAGAATGATAAAAGACCTGAATTTTAACGTAAGTATTGTTGTCGTACCCACTGTCAGAGAAAAAGACGGCTTGGCAATGAGTTCAAGGAATAAATATTTGTCTTCGGATGAGAGAAAGGCGGCTCTGGTATTATACCGGTCTTTACAGGAAGCGAAGGAGATGATAAAGAATGGGGAAAAGAAATCCGATAATGTGTTAGAGCGCATAAAAAGTATCATAAAAAAAGAAAGATTGTCGTACATGGATTACGTGGGCATAGTCAATTTTGAAGATTTTTCGTCTGTTTCTGAGATTTCAAAAACCAGTTTAATTATAATTGCTTGTCGTATAGGCAAGACAAGGCTTATAGACAATTTTTTATTGATATGATAGCATACCTGATTCTTAATCCTTATAACCTAATACTGAATTTTAAGGGGGTTTTATAATGCAAGTTTATATTAACGGAAAGTTCTTTCCAACGTCAAAGGCTGGTATTTCTGTATATGATCACGGGTTTTTGTATGGAGACGGAGTTTTTGAGGGAATCAGGATTTATAATAACAATATCTTTATGCTGGATGAACATATAAACAGGCTTTATGATTCTGCAAAAGCGATTAGATTAAAAATACCATTAGCAAAGACCGAAATCAAAGCCGCAGTTAAGCAAACTCATAAAATTAACGGATTGAAAGATGGATATATAAGATTGATAGTAACAAGAGGCATAGGGGATCTGGGTATTGACACAAGAACGTGTCCCAAGCCGTCAGTTATTGTTATCATTAATAAGATAGTTCTCTATCCTGAGAAATTTTATAAGAATGGAATGGAAATCATAACTGCATCTACACAAAGAACACCTGTCAGCGCTCTGAATCCTCAGATAAAATCCATGAATTATCTGAATAATATTCTTGCCAAGATTGAAGCGGAAAATGCCGGCGTTAACGAAGCGCTAATGCTGAATACTTCTGGCAATGTTGTTGAGTGTAGCGGGGATAATATATTTATATACAGAAACGATACTCTTATTACTCCGCCTACATTCATTGGCGCATTGGATGGGGTTACAAGGGCGATAGTTAAAAAGATTGCTAAGCAGGAAGGGCTGAAGGTTGAAGAACTCATTTTTTCGAGACATGAAGTATATACTTCTGATGAATGCTTTCTTACCGGAACAGCAGCCGAAATTATTCCGATAATAAAACTTGATGGAAGGGAAATAGGAAACGGAAAGCCCGGTAAAATCACCAAGCTTCTAATAAACAAGTTCAGAAAACTTACCGGCTCTCAGTGACACAGTAACGATAAATAAGGGGCGAAAATGAAAAAGAGTAATATGAAAATATTTTCAGGAACAGCAAGCAAGAGTTTGTCTATGGAGATATCTAAATATTTGGATATGCCATTGTGCAAAGGAGAAATAAAGCACTTCAAGGATGGGGAATTCAATATAAAGATTAATGAGAATGTAAGAGGACAGGATGTATTTCTTATTCAATCTACATGTCCTCCTGCTAATGAGAATTTAATGGAGCTGCTTATTACAGTCGACGCTTTCAGGAGGGCTTCTGCCAACCGAATTACTGCGGTAATCCCGTATTACGGCTATGGCAGACAGGATAGAAAAGTT
>CAZMXO010000030.1:0-11423 GCA_964570265.1 uncultured bacterium | reverse complement strand
TTCCTATAATTAGTTTGATAATTCAAATATATAACATACTCAAACTATTGTCAAGACAATTTATTATATTTTTGACTTTTATTCAGGAGAACCTTGCTTACACATAAGAGATTTGCCGCAATCAAGCCTTTTGCCAAAGGGGAGGCTGTAAAATAAAACATTGCCACATTGATATTTTTTTCTGCTCTACTGCTTGATAGGGGAGTCAGGTGTTTGAAGATTTGAGGCGGGTTTTGAGGAAAGAGCGTTGTGTCGTTGTGTCCTTTTGTGTTTTATATATTTTGATTTAAAAAATTCAAAAAACTATCTTTGACTAATTCGAAAAACCACTGCGTAAGATTACCTCTTAGGATTCTTATTATTATGGCGGATTTGACACCTTTCTCGTCAATAAATACATCCGAGAAAGAGTAGTTTTCTTCAACAGTCCTAAATATTCCTTTGTGTACTATTACACATCGATTACGAAGATATAAATACCTTAATACATCATTAAAGGATGCTTGAATGAAAGAATTATTTACTAGCTTTTTGAAGTCGACCCGTTTTTGCAAGGCAGGAGTAGAATACTTAGATAAAAAATTCTGAAATTCTTGAGTTTTATTTATTTTCATCTCAATTTTATAGTTAATTTTGAAATCGCTATGCTTAATTCCATCTGTTTTTTTGAAATATGCTAAATTATTACTTAAAGTTTCAACAGCAATATAGCATAATAAATTTGCTAAGACAGGTTCTTTGGTTTTAAATTGGTCAGCTTCAATAAGCCTTAAACTAGCAATCATAAAAGCTTTTTTGATATATTTATTCTGATTATTTTCAAGTTTATTCATTGCTTCCTTAAAGGAAGCCAAATCTATAAAATTTGGCAAGTAAAAATCATGAATTTTCTCTAAAATTTGTTCTTCAGTCATAATATTTTCTTTCATCTAACGCCAAGGATAAGCCGCTAGTATCACGAACACCAGTCAACCTTCATCCGTTGGTTAGATTGCTTAATCTTGCAAAAAGACAATACAGCGCGACAAACAAGGCTGGATTTCCTAGATTTTAATTCCCCCTTTGAAGGGGGCAGTTTCGCCACAGGCGAAACTGGGGGGATGTTGTCATTCGCAATTTCCTTAATTTTATATTCCAAAGCGACTAACACTCCAGCCATATTTTTCTTAACATCCAAATCATTAAACCTGACAAACTTAACTCCTAAATCCTGAAGTTTTGATTGTCTATCCATATCATAATCATATTTATCATTGTGACTGCTTCCATCAATTTCAATAGCCAGCATTAGTTCGTGACAATAAAAATCTACTATAAATTGGTCAATGGGAACCTGTCTGTGAAATTCATAACCAATCTCCTTGCCCTTAATTTGCTGCCAAAGCAGGACTTCTGACAATGTACTATTGTTTCGCAGATCTCTAGCGAATTGTTTTAGTTCGGAGTTGTATGGTATCACAACATCCCCCTTAATCCCCCTTCAAAGGGGGAATTTACTCCGTTTTACTCTGGTGATTTGCCGTTTTTTTCTACTGTTGCATGACCGGCAAGCTTAAGTGTTATGTCATCAACAATAGCGTAGATACATGGAAGGACGATTAGGGTTAGAAGGGTGGCGCAAAGAATACCCCATACAATTGTGAGAGCCATAGGTCTTAGAAATGGGTCGTCTCCCCATATACCATAGGCAGTTGGCGCAAGACCCAGAGCCGTTGTGATTGTAGTGAGCAGAACAGGTCTTAATCTTAATCGTCCGCCCTCTATGATAGAAGCTCGTCTAGTCACTCCTTTTCTGCGCAGGTTATTGATGAAATCCACAAGCACAATGGAGTCGTTTACTACAATACCGTTAAGGCCTACAACACCCATCATCATAAAGAAACTTATAGGAAGATTGTGGAAGAAAAATGCCCATACAACGCCTATTAAACCAAAAAGGATAGCCGTCATTACAATAATGGGCTGAACCAATGAATTAAAGTTAGCAGCCAATATCAGGAATATTAAGAAGAATGCAAGAGCGAAAGCTTTAAGGAAACTGTTGGTTGCCTTAACGTTTTCCTCCTGCTCCCCTCCATATTTTATGGTGTATCCCGGATAGTTCTTCGGGATATCCTTGAACTCCTGAGCGAGAAGCTGATTGGCCTTTAAGGAAGTTATCTTTTTGGTGTCAACATCAGCGCGTATCGTAACTACCCTCTTTCCGTCCAAATGACGGATACGGGTCACTGATATTCTGTCTTCAAGATGAGCGACTTTTTTTAGAGGGATAAGATTGCCGAATTTATTTGGAATAAGTATTTTTCCAAAGGCTTCTTTTTTATTGCGAAAATTTTCGGGGAAACGAACAAGCACATCAATCTCTTCCTCAGCTTTGGTAGGTTTAATGGATGTGGCCCTTCCTCCTTCAAATGCAGAACGGATAGTGGAAGCTATATCTCTTACTGAAAGATAGGAACGCGCTGCCTGTTCCTCATCGATTACAACCCGAATCTCGCCTCTACCTATTTCATAATCAGAGGCAATATCTGATACGCCTTCTGTCTTGTTCAGGAACGGAAATATCTCATTGGATATCTTTTCTAATACTGCAAAGTCGTCTCCACGAATTCTAACCGCCACAGGTTTTCCAATAGGCGGACCTTCTTTTTGTTTTTCAAAATAAATTTTCTCAAATCCTTTTACATCTTTAGTTTTACTCCTCAAATACTCAATGACCTGATCAACATTTCTTTTGCGCGCAGTATTTGGAGTAAGGTAAACAGCAACCTGCGCTACATGAGGTCCTGATTTTCCGTAAGGGTCAAACATCCATGTATCGCCATAGTAACCCACCTGAGTTGTATAGGCATCCAGCTCGTTTTTAGGAAGCTGAGCTACCTGCATCTCAATCTCTTCTATTAACTTGTTTGTAGTATTGAGGTTTGTACCTGACGGAGCTTCAACACGTATAAAGAACTGTTCTATGCCTTCGGATCCAAAAAGGACAAAAGGCATCGTCTTTCCTACCCAAAAAGTCAGAATAAGAATCACAATAGTACCGGAGAGCACCCAATAGCGTCGATTCAGGGCTTTTTTAATTATTCGTGTGTAAGATTTGAGTAATGTCTTGAACCATGGCATATCTTTCTTTGAGCGATATGTCTTGCTTTTACCCGGCCGCATAAAGTCCGCTAAGTGAGAAGGGAGAATTACCAGTGCTTCAAACAGTGATGCGCATAAAGCGATAATCACGACTATAGGGATACCGTATATAAATTTACCTATCATTCCCTCTATAAGTAGAAGAGGACTGAATGCTACAATGGTTGTGATTATTGTGGCTGTAACAGGTTTGGCCACTTCCTGCGTTCCAACGATGGCTGCCTGCCGAGGATCAAGCCCCTCCTCCATATGGCGCGCGCAATTTTCCGCGACAATGATTCCATCATCCACTAACATTCCTAAAACTATGATAAGTCCAAACATGGTTATAAGATTCACGCTTAAACCCGTAAATGCCATAATTGTCAATGTTGCGCAAAAAGCAATTGGAATTCCCAATGCAGTTAAGAATGCTACCCGATAGTGAAGGAATAACACAAGAACACACATGACAAGAAATAATCCAAAAATTCCATTATTTTTTAATACACCCAAACGCCTTGTAATATAGAAAGATATATCATTAATATAGGAGACCTCTAATTTGGGGTCTGCTTTATTAATGAAGTCATTCGTCTTATCCTTAACAATCTTAACGAGTTTGACTGTATCTCCCGTTGATTTTTTTATTACAGTTAGATTGATTGAGCGAGTACCAAAGCTTTTATTTATAACATCCTCTTCCTTTAAAGAAAAAGTAACAGATGCGATATCCTTTACACGCAGCCAATTGCCAAGGTCGTTAGCGCGTATGATTACGTTTTCAATCTCCTCTTTTTTATGAAATTCGCCTGTGGTACGGATGCTGAATTCTTTTTCCCCGCGCAGTTTCCCGCCGGGGATACTGATGTTTTTCTCACGCAAAGCGCCCATTACTTCTTCTATGCTGACGTGGAAGTCTCTCATTTTGTCGGGATCCACCTCCACCCACACTTCTTCATCTCTCCAGCCTCGTCTGGCAATAGAAGAAACATCGGGTATATCCTCAAGTATATCCTCAAGATTTTCTGCGTACTTTCGAAGTTCAGTCTCCGGCAAATTACCGCTCAATGCGATTTCAATGGCGGGGATCTCACCGGTAGTTATTTCTGTTACAACCGGATCTTCAGTGTCGGCAGGAAGACTCTGAACTTTATCAACAGCTTGCTGAATATCAGCTATTACCTTGTCTTTGTCTTTTGCATCCTGGCTGATATTTATCATAATGCTGGAAACGTTTTCATCAGATATGGATTGTATCTCTTCAATTCCGTTCACACTTTTCAACTCTTTTTCAATCGGTACTGTTACCAATTTTTCAATCTCTTCAGGAGGCGCACCGGGATAAGCAGTGCTGACAATAACTGCATCCATTGAAACATCGGGGAAAGCCTCTTTTCTTATTTTATAGATATATAATGTATAGAAACCCGCAATCAGAATAAAAATAGATATGAGATTAATTAAAAGAGAATGTTTGACTGAAAATTCACTTAGTTTCATAACACTCCCTTCCAATATTTATTAAGCAGTGTATTTTTTGCCAGATCTAGGTCAATAAGACTAATCCTGTATTTGAATAATGATGACGCCAGATTCAGGCGGGCTTGTAGTATATCTTCTTCATAACGGATAATAATATCCGAACTTGAACGTCCGTAACTAAGATTCTTCATTTCTTCTTTCAGCTTATTTTCCTGCAATTCACTAATGGAACTAAGCAGCTCAATCCGACTCTTCAGACTGTTTACCTCTTTTACTTTATTGTTTATCTCTTTTAATATCAGCCGTTCAGTTCGTTTAAGGAAAAGAAGAAGCTGGTCTTTATTTAGTTTTGCTTTTTCAAGGTCTGCCTTTGCCGAGCGGTTTCCAAGCGGTATTCTGAAGATAATTCCCGTGAAAAACTCATAGTTGCTTTCCTCGGCTGTTTCGTTCCACGTGTCCTGATAATTTGAAGCCAGTCCATTCTTTAAAAAACTTGCCTCTAAATCAATTTCAGGCCATAAAGCATTCTTTTTTATTTTTATATCTATGTTTTGCGATTCAATACTGTTCTTTATTATGCCATAGTCCCTGCGATGCGAAATTGCTTCCTCAAGTATTTTATACATATCGACGCAATGCGGAGTGGTAACCAGCGAGTCAACAGGTTGCAGTTGAATGTGAGTATCTTCTTCGTTCAGCAGGAATAACAGGTTGTTTTTTGCGATTTCCTTTTCGAGATGAGCTATGAGCATTTCGTTTTTTCTTGTGCGCATATTGGCTTCAACTGCAAACAAGTCTGTTTTTTCAACAGTTCCTCTTTCATAATTTTCTTTGTATATTGAATATAGCTTTTCGGCTTTTTTAAGCATGTCTGATTTTATATCGAGTTCCTTTTCTTTGAGAACGATGTTCCAATAAGCGGCTTGAGCTTTATAAAGAGCCTTTTCGATTTCATCCAAAGAGGAATACTCTGCATTGTCTATATTGATTTTTGTTATTTTAATCCCAGATCGGTCGGTTAGACCAAAAAAGTTCTTCCCTAATGATTGATTTAGAGAAAATTTAATATTTGATCCGTTATAGTTATTTATCGCTGAAGAAGCGGAATTGGAATCAACTAACGAGTGCTCTGCATCTATTTTAAGGCTCGACCCCGTCGGAAGTTTTTTCTCAACGCTAAGTGAATATTTATTTGTAGTGGTTTTTGCTCTTGAGAAGGTTATTGGAGATTTTCTCTTATCATCATCATGGCTTGCTCCGGAATTCAGAAATGTATCAAAGATTGATTTTGCCTTTCCAAGAGATGTTCTTTCTTTATAGGCATCAATCCTTGCAATCTGGATATCCAAAGAATTTTGAAGCGCTAATCGTGTAACATCAGCAATTGAAATCTGTTTCAGTGAAGACGTATTCTCAGCGAACTGTTCCGCATACGAACTTTGTAGTAGCAGAAAAAACAGTACTATTATTAGAACAGCCTTATTTTTCATCTCGGAATAACCTTCGCATCAGTCTTGCTAATTAAGCAATTATACACTATTTTGACCAAATAGTCATTCGCTTTTGCCCAGAAAACATATCCCCCTGATTTCGTATGCGGCAAAAAAATCCTCCTTTGAAGGGGGATTTAGGGGGATGTTATTGCGGGGGGAATGGTAGAGACGTTGCAATGCAACGTCTCTACGTAATAATATCTATAATTAATTTTGCCGTATCGCTGGCGGCAAATGGCTTAGCTGCTGCTTTTGCTTTTACTCTCATATGGTCCAGTTCTAAAGGATTGCTTAATAACGTCTGAACCGTGCCTTTGAGCTGGTTTATTCTTTTTATTCTGCACGCTGCCTCTTTGCTTATTAAATAATCTCCGTTTGTTCTCTCCTGCCCGGACATAACATCTATTAGAATAGCGGGCAAACCCTTAGCTAGCAGTTCGGAGACAGCAAGCCCTCCAGGTTTGGTTATAGCTATATCGGATACTTCCATAAATTCATCAATATTATTAACATATCCGAAAATTTTAATTGAGACATTTAGCCCGGGTGAAATTTTATTGAGCTTCCTCTGTAAAACTTCATTCTTGCCGGCTACAACAATGAGCTGAAGTGCCATTTTTGAATTATTAAGACGCTTAACTATCTTTTTGATAGGACCTAATCCCCAGCCACCGCCAATTATTAGAATAATGGGTATGTCTTTCCTCATTCCAAACTGTGTCTTCAGAGCCAGTTTGTTCTGCGTTTTGGAAAAAGACGGATGAATTGGAATTCCGAATGCATGGATTTTATCCGCTTTTATTCTATGGCTTATAAATTCCTTCTTTATCTCATCTGTAGGTACAATAAACGCATCTACGTATTTACTAAACCAATAAGGATGAACATCAAAATCGGTTATTACAGCTATTAACGAAGCAGGAATTTCCCCTTTTGATTTGAGTATAGAGACAAATCTGCATGACAATGCATGAGTGCAAACAATTATGTCAGGATCAAAATCAATAATAACTTTTTTGTATTTTTTCATTAACGGTATGTTCAAAAAATGTTTGGCAGAATCTTTATCAGTATGCTTTTTTCTATAATTATATAGGGATTTCAACACACGCCGTATTAACTGAATGCTTTTTATGTATGTTTTCGTAGTTATCTTTTTGGATGAAGGAGATAAGTAACCAAAACAAGTTTTTGTTTGAACATCAAAGGTTTCAATGCTTATTCTGCAAAGAGCTTCTTCCATTGCCTCACTAGCTCTCATGTGTCCAGAACCTGTAGACGTTGTAAGGAAAAGCACGTGTTTTCGTCTCATTAAAATAAATCCTTCGTGTGTGTAACTATATTTATTTATAGTTTTAATGTCAAATGAGAAAAAATGAAATAAAAAAGTCCGTGAACGCAAAAAACTGTACTTGTCCAAATTTAGGGGTTTTGGTAAAATAATTTGTCATTCAAAATAGGAAAGTATGATTATGAGCAAGGGTAAATGGAAAGTTGCTTCGAAAGAAAAACAATGTCTCTATTGTGGAGCTGCTTTATCGTCTGAAGCTGTTGTCTGTACGAATTGTGGAACGTATTTAAAAACTGGTAAAAAGATAACTGACGTGAAGGTCAAAAAACTAGAGAGGAAAAGAAAGACATTTCCTGTTGGAGTAATAATTCTTTTACTCATTATGGCAATTAGTGGATTCATGGGGTACAAATTTTTTTCCGGTTACGGCAAGAGAAGGGAGAAACGCATATCAAAATCATTCCAAATAAAACTGGCAAAAGTTGCCGTACATAACCCTGATTGGGATGCCTGCCAAGCCGCCGCAGAGAAGCTCACCGACCAAGCCTTACTGGCAAAAGTTGCAGTGGAGGCCAAGTATGGGAACGCCCGCTACGCCGCCGTCAAAAAACTCACCGACCAAGTCTTACTGGCAAAGATAGCAGTGGAGGCTAAGAATTGGAACATTCGCCAAGTCGCCGTCAGGAAGCTCACCGATCAGATCATGCTGGCGAAAATCGTCGTGGAGGACAATAATTGTCGCGTTCGCCAAGCCGCAGCAGAGAAGCTCACCGACCAAGCCATATTGGCGAAGGTTGCCATGAAGGACGAGGATCGGAACGTTCGCCAAGCTGCAGTAGAGAAGCTCACCGACCAAGTCATACTGGCAAAAATAGCCTTAAAAGACGTGGATTGGAACATTCGTAAAGTTGCCGTGGAAAGGCTAACAGGTCAGATCATGCTGGCGAAAATCGTCGTGGAGGACAATAATTGTCGCGTTCGTCAAGCCGCCGTCAAGAAGCTTATTGACCAAGTTATACTGGCGAAGGTTGCTATGGAGGACGAGGATCGGAATGTTCGCCAAGCTGCAGTAGAGAAGCTCACCGACCAAGTTATACTGGCGAAGGTTGCTATGGAGGTCAAGTATAGGAATGCCCGCTACGTTGCCGTCAAGAAGCTCACCGATCAAGTCATACTGGCAAAAATAGCCTTAAAAGACGTGGATTGGAACATTCGTAAAGTTGCCGTGGAAAGTCTAACAGGTCAGATCTTATTGGCGAAGGTCGCTGTGGAGGATGGGGATTGGTACGTTCGTCAAGCCGCCGTCAAGAAGCTTACCGACCAGACCTTACTGGCAAAGATTGCCGTGAAGGACGGCAATGGACGTGTCCGTCAAGCCGCCGCAGAGAAGCTCACCGATCAGACTATAGTGGCAAAGCTCGCCGTGTGGTCCAAAGATTGGTGCGTTCGTCGAGTCGTCGTCGGAAAACTTACCAACCAAGTCTTACTGGCAGAGATTGCGGAGAAGGACAATAATGGGCGTGTTCGTCAAACCGCCATAGAGAAACTCACTGACCAGATTATATTGGCAAAGTTCGCCGTAAAATCCAAGGATAGTGACGTTCGTCAAGCTGCCGCAGAGAAGCTCATCGATCAGGTCTTACTGGCGAAGATTGCCGTGGATGACGGGAATAGACATGTTCGCGAAGCCGCCGTCAGGAAACTTACGGATCAGGTCTTACTGGCGAAGATTGCCGTGGATGACGGGAATAGACATGTTCGCGAAGCCGCCGTCAGGAAACTTACGGACCAGGTCTTACTGGCAAAGGTTGCCGTGAAGTCCAAGGATGGATACGTCCGCCAAATCGTTGTCGAGAGGCTTACCAACCAGCTCGTATTGGCAAAGCTTGCCGTAGAAGACGAGAATAAGCACGTTCGCGGAGACGTCGTGGAGAAGCTCACAGATCAAGCCATACTGGCGAAAGTTGCTGTAGAAGACGAGAATGTGTACGTTCGCCAAGCCGCCGTCAAGAGGCTCACTGATCAGTCCATACTAGCGAATATTGGCATGTGGATTAAGCCGGAGTTGACCTTGCAAGTGAACGATCAGACCATACTGGCGAAGGTTGCCGTGGAGGCCAAGGATGAGCGCGTTCGCAGAGCTGCCGTAAGAAAGCTCACCGACCAGACCATACTGGCGAAAGTTGCCGTGAAGGATAAGGATGTAGACATTCGCCAAATCGCCGTAAGAAAACTCACCGACCAGACCATACTGGCGAAAGTTGCCGTGAAGGACAAGGATGTAGACATTCGCCAAATCGCCGTCAAAAAACTCATCGACAAGGTCTTGCTGGCAAAGATTGCTGTAGAAGACGAGAATTGGGGCGTTTACTGTGTGGCATGTGCAAGACTAAAGAAACTCGGCGTGCCTCCGGAACGTATGCCTCCTTTACGCAAACAACCTCGGTCCCCGTATTTGTATCTTCCGTATCATTATAGTGGTGGAGTAAAAGTGTTGGGTTATTAAAGCAGTAAATGAGACAGAGTCCTTTTCTTAAACTTAAAAATAGCGCATTGTCAGGAATTTTATTTTGAAACATAAAATTGGGGAAATTGCAGACGGCAAGGGGATATAAAAAGTCCACTTTCTAATTGACAAAGGCTGCATAATTGAATAGAATTCAGGTGCGTTTTCGATAAATGCAGGGGTCGGATTTGTCCTACCCGAAACAACTAACATAGGGGAAAAAATGAGAAAAAATTATCTTCTAACTCCAGGGCCGACTTCTGTTCCATCTGATGTGCTTTTAGAATTGGCTAAGCCTGTTGTGCATCACAGAACTCCGCAGTTTGCTGAAATATTTCACTCTGTGATTGAGGGATTAAAATATGTTTTTCAGACGAAAAATGATGTTCTTGTATTTGCTTCATCAGGCACAGGAGCTATGGAAGCAAGTGTTGTTAATCTTCTATCGCCAGGAGATAAAGTCCTGACAATTAAAGGGGGTAAGTTTGGAGAAAGATGGGATGAAATATGTAAAGCATACAACATAGAAACTTTCCCGATAGACGTTGAATGGGGTGAGCCTGTTAATCCTGAGAATGTAAGGAATATTTTAGAAAAGGAGAAAGGCATAAAGGCTGTTTTTGCTACATTAACAGAAACCTCGACAGCTATTGTGCATGACATTAAGACGTTAGGCAGTATTGTTAAGGAGTTTCCGGCTGTTTTAGTAGTAGATGCTGTCAGCGGGCTTGGAGCAGTTGATATACAAACTGATAATTGGAATGTAGATGTAGTAGTAGCCGGTTCTCAAAAGGCGTTAATGCTGCCTCCAGGACTGGCATTTGCAAGCGTAAGCGATAAGGCATGGGATCTGGCAGAAAGCTCCAAATGTCCTAAGTATTACTGGAGTTTTGCAAAGGCAAGAAAATCGCTAAAAACTGATCAAACTCCATATACTCCTGCTGTGTCACTAATAGTTGGGCTGAGTAAGTCTTTGGAGATGATAAAAGAGGAAGGACTTGAGAATGTACTTGCAAGACATAGCAAACTGGCTAAAGCCACACGGGCTGCAGTAAAAGCTATGGGGCTTGAGCTTTTAGCTCCAGAGTCTCCATCAGACGCAGTAACGGCTGTTAAGGTTCCTCAGGGAGTAGATGGTGTTGGTTTGGTAAAGACTTTAAAGAAGAGATATGATGTTATGATTACCGGTGGTCAAGCGCAACTTAAAGGAAAGATAATAAGAATTGCTCATATGGGTTATTCCGATACATTTGATATTATTACAGTAATTTCAGCATTGGAAATGGCTCTTGTAAGTTCCGGTTATAATCTTGAACTTGGTAAAGGGATAAAAGCTGCAGAGGAGGTTTTGAAATGAAAGTGTTAATAAGCGATTCTCTGGCAAAAGAAGGAATAGAGATTCTTAAAAAGAGTAGTATAGATGTTGATGTAAAAACAGGTATGTCTCCCGAAGAGCTCAGAAGCTGCATAGGAGATTATGAAGGCTTGGTTATAAGAAGTAAGACAAAGGTTACGAGCGATATAA
>CAZMXO010000029.1:0-11442 GCA_964570265.1 uncultured bacterium | reverse complement strand
TCTTATAATTCCTATTGCTGGAAAGGATTATGTAAAACATGTAAAAAGATTTTCATTCATTTTAAACAAAAAAACATATTGTAAATATTTAAGAATTGGGCTTCCTTTTATTCCAGCCTCTATATCTTATCTGTTATTCACTCAATCTGATCGTTGGCTTATTTTACATTATCTAAGTGATGTTGAAGTTGGTATTTATTCCGTAGCAGCTAAATTTGGAATTTTAATACAACTCTTGGTCAATACACCTGTAGGTAGTGCATACAATCCATATATGATGAAGAAATTTTCAGAAGGTGATTTTAACCAAAGATTAATTTATGTTTACCTTATTATCGCTTCTGTTTTTTTACCGGTTGCTTTTATTATGCCTAAAATAGCAAAATATATGATAAATGTTTCTTATCATGCTGCACTACCTATAATACCTTTTATAATTATTGCGTACGGAATATCTTTAGCGGCAGGAATTACAGGCATTAGATTCTTTTACTACAAAAAGGTAAATTACATATTATATTTTTCAATTATTTCAACTATTGGAAATATAGTATTTAATATAATTTTAATTCCAAAATATGGTATTATTGGAGCTGCATATTCTTCTATAATTGGCTATTCATTGGGATTATTTGTTAGACTGATTTTGTTAAGAAAAAGAAATATATTGATATGAAAATAAAACAGTTACTATAGTAGGTTAATAATATAGGTCATGTATTTTTTATTAATTTAAAGGGAAAATAAAATGAAGATCGCACTTTGTTTATATGGCTTGGTTGGCGGAACAGTTGGGAAAGATGGAAAAGGCGGAGAAGTTGACTATAATATAGCATATGAGCACTATAAAAAACACATTTTGGATAAAAATGATGTGGATGTATTTATTCATTCGTGGTCTATTGATTATAAAAAAGAACTAAATGAAATTTATAAACCTAAAAAAAGTGTAATTGAAAAACAAATCGATTTCAAGAAACAAATTAAGCGAAATATTAGTTATCAATTCAATAATTCTATGAACTGTTTAAAAAACTATGTAAAAAAAATTATTAAAAAAGGTACTGTATCTAATTATAATTATTTAGGTGTTGTATATAGAACATACAGTAGGTGGTATAGTAATAAAAGAGTTCTAGAATTAAAAAAAGAATATGAAATTGATAATGGATTTGTGTATGACTGGGTGATGGTCACCAGATTGGACTTGGCATTTTTTACTGATGTTGTTTTCAATAGATTTGACCCATGCTATTTTTATGCATCCTACTGGAATGATGCACCGAATAAAGACAATGATTATAAAGCCAATAGAGTAAATCATTATAAAAGAAAAGGATTTTTAGACTTATGGTTTTTTTCAAACTCGGAAATGATGGATAAGTTTTCAACTTTATATGTTCACCGGAAAAATTATGATATTTCACCCCATATATCATCAAGACAACATGTGGATACATTCACTGATAAAATAAGGTATGTTTTTTATAGATGGGAAGATTATGAGATGGTAAGAAGGAAATTTCTTGGTTCCGATAAGTAGATCTTCAGGAGTTACAATCTCTGTAAACGCACAGGAAATGTGAAGGAGTATACAATGAAAATCATAAGTCATCGTGGTTACTGGAAAAGAGATGAAGAAAAAAACACTCTGAGTGCTTTTAGACGATCTTTCTGTTTAGAATTTGGAACGGAACTTGATGTGCGGGATTACTGTGGTAGATTAGTGGTATCCCATGATATACCTGATTCCAGTTCTATGGATTTTAAAACATTTCTTGAGATATATTGTGAATATGACAGGAAACTATTTTTAGCTATCAACATAAAAGCAGATGGGCTCCAAGAATTAATATTTGATCTCTTAAGTGAATATCAAATCGAGAATTATTTTGTTTTTGATATGTCCGTTCCCGATGCGTTAGGGTATTTAAATTTTGGCATGAAAGTGTTTGCACGTGAAAGCGAGTTTGAAACAACACCGTCATTTTATGAGCAAGCTGATGGAGTCTGGATGGACGAATTCAAAACCCCTTGGATAACGCCGCAAAGGATTAAACACCACATAGATAATGGCAAAAAGATGTGTATCGTTTCACCGGAACTTCATCAGATGGACCACTTAGCAAGATGGAAGGATTATAAAGTAGTATCCAGGAGTTTAGACGAATATGGATTAATGCTTTGCACGGATTTTCCTGAAGAAGCAAGGAGGTATTTTAATGATTAAAGTAATCATTTGGGATCTGGACGGCGTGTTGGTTGATGCAAGAGAATTACATTATGAAGCACTGAACAGGGCATTGAGCAGATTTGACTATACTATTACGAGGGACGAACATCTTTCTACATTCGATGGATTGCCAACGAACCAAAAACTGCAGATGCTTACAGAGCTCAAAGGACTTCCAAAGGATCTTTATGATAAAATCTGGAAGGAAAAGCAAACTCAAACAAGAGAGATTATTGACAAGGAATTCACATATGATGAACGAATGCGCACCATATTGAGCCAGCTTAGAGCTGATGGGTACAGGATAGTGGTTTGTTCAAATTCGATACGTGAATCGACAAAGATGATGCTGATTCGAAAAGGGCTTTATGAATTTATGGAGTTCTTTATATCAAATCAGGATGTCCGTTTACCAAAGCCGAATCCGGAGATGTTTCTCAGGGCGATGGTTAAATTAGGAGTCGGACCAAAAGAATGTGTTATTGTAGAAGATTCACACCATGGTCGCCAAGCGGCATTTGATGCTGGTGCGCATCTTTGCGCTGTTGAAAATGTTGAAGACGTTACTTATGAAAAAATAAAGTCGGTTATTGACAGCGCGGGCGAAAAGAACAGTAATGGAAGATTTGTCCCAAAATGGCAGGGAGGCGATTTAAGGATTGTTATTCCAATGGCCGGAGAAGGGAAAAGCTTTCAAACTGCCGGACATGTTTTTCCGAAGCCATTAATTGACATAAATGGAAAACCAATGATTCAGTGGGTCGTTGAAAACATTAATGTTGATGGAAGGTTCATCTTTATTGTTCAGAAGAAACATCTTGAAACATATAACATGCAGTACCTGCTTAATCTCATTGCGCCTGGTTGTGAGATAATTTCAGTGGAGGACCCGGGGGGAGGCGCGGCTACAAGCGTCCTTCAGGCGAAGCACTTGTTTGACGACGATTCCCCAATAGCAATTATTAATTCGGATCAGTTGATTGTCTGGAACAGTAATGAGTTCTTCTATGCCATGGCTGCGGATGAATGCGATGGAGGAATTGTAACGTTTGAGTCGACTCACCCTAAATGGAGTTTTGTCAGGACCGGGGATGATGGATTTGTAACTGAAGTCGCTGAAAAGAAATCGATAAGTAATCTTGCCACCGCTGGTGTTTATTATTTTAAAAAAGGCAAAGATTTCGTTAAATATGCGGAGCAGATGATTGATTCAGGTATCAGAACATTGAACGAGTTTTACATATGCCCAGTGTATAATGAATATATCAGAGATGGGAAAAAGATCAGAGTATTTCCTGTAAAGAAAATGTGGAGTTTCTCAACGCCAAAGGATGTGGAGTTCTTCATGCAAAAATATGATAAGCTGTCCAGTTGAATAGATGGAGGAAAAAAGATGATCAATATTGTTATTCCAATGGCAGGAGCTGGCAGCCGTTTTGTCGATGCCGGATTTAGTATGCCCAAACCGTTTATTGATGTCTGTGGCGTGGTAATGATAGAAAGGGTTCTTGAAAACCTGAAAGTGAATAACACGAGATTTATTCTCATTGCGAGGGATGAACATTTAGTGTCTGAAAAAGCTTCTTTTGATCGTCTGCGAAAAAAATATGATTGTGAAATTCTAACAGTTGATAAGCTTACGGAAGGTGCTGCTTGCACTATTCTGCTTTCCTGCTGGCGTATAAACAATGACGAGCCACTTCTGCTGGCGAATAGCGATCAGATTGTTGAAATGAATTTGAGTGATTTTATCAATGATAGCATAGAACGAAAGCTTGATGGTTCTATTCTTACTTTTCCTGCGAATCATCCCAAGTGGAGCTATGCAAAAATTGATAGCGTTGGTCACCTCGTGGAATTGCGTGAAAAAGAGGTAATCAGCGAACACGCCACAGTTGGTCTCTATTATTATCAAAGAGGAAGAAATTTTGTGAACAGTGCCATTCAGATGATTGTGAATAGTGATCGTGTAAACAATGAGTTTTACACAGCACCTGCCTATAATTATGCTGTAGAAAAAGGACTAACAATAGGAATATATGGAATAGAAGAATCTCAGATGTACGGTTTGGGAACACCTGAAGATCTTGATATCTATGTGAAACATCTCAAAGATATGGGAGGTGAGTGAATGAAAACTTTTCGTTTGCAGGATATGAAAGGCGGTTGGTTTGTAGGGGATTTTTTACCTATATGCTTAAAAACCTCGGATTGTGAGGTTGCATGTAAGCATTACAAAAAAGGGGACGCAGAAGAGACCCATGTTCACAAAATTGCGACCGAAATAACTTTGATTGTTGAAGGATTAGTCAAAATGAACGATGTTATATATAAGTCAGGGGACATCATTGTTCTGGAACCGGGCGATGCCACTGATTTTCATGCATTGAAAAATACAACGAATGTTGTGGTAAAGGTTCCTTCGGTGGCTGGCGATAAGTATACTTGTTAATAGGCGCATTTGTAACCTATCCCAATTTCTTTTTAACATTATGTATTTAGACAAAAATGATCGTGTAGACCTGCGGGCTATGTCAAATGAAGCTGAGACAATATGTAATGGAGAAAATTTGACGTGGATGGCAATACATCTAATAAGTGGTGATTAGGAGGGAGATTGTCTATGAAAAATAAAATAAAGGAAGTAATCAGAGCATTAAAAAAACGTAGAACCATCCACTACAAGAATGGCTTTATACGGGTAGGAGATAATGGCTTTTGGGAGCCCCGCTCGAGCCCGAAGAAGTCACTCCTCACGACTGCAAGACGATTTAATGAACTAAACGGAAAAAACATTATTGAAATCGGCACTGGGATCCAAGGTTATATGTCAGGAAATAGCATATAAGTGTGGTGCTCAAAAACTAAAGCCGAAAAGATCATCGCCCTGGATCTTGACGAAAAACAAATTGAAGATGTAAAAAATGCCACAAAGCAATTTCCTAATGTCGAAGCATTAGTTATGGATGGAATTGAGTATGTGAAAAATTTTCAATATAAGATAGATTTGCTTTATTTAGACTTTTGGACACCAGATCCAGAAGGTAGCATCCCAGGAACGGGACGAGCAAACGCTCATTTAGCAGCATATAATGCTGCGAAAGATAAACTTAATCAGCACAGTTTGATACTTATTGACGATACAGATCACGTCGCACCGTACAAACATACCGCAATTATTCCAGCTGCCAGAAAAGATGGCTTTACGGTAGTACACACCGGTAGACAAACGCTCTTGAAAAGGTAACCCAACAAGACAGTGGAGGCGCACCTCATACGTTAATAATGATTTGGAATGGGATGCTTTTAATAATTTGATTAAATATTTTGATAACAATGATTACAGGGTGGTGTTTAAAGATTTTAGTAACACTGTATATATTAGGAACGATTCTTTACAGTTAAAAGCTGAGAATTAGATAGGCTTAGCATATGTTTTCTGACTATAATAATAAAAAACAAAAACTTATACATCGCCCTTTCCGCTATGACTTCTTCACTATCTGGGGGAATGGTTTGTCCCATAAAGATGATATCCTGAATATTTTAAGAAGTGAGCGCAGCATTAAAATTGTAAGGATCGAATCAAAGACAGTTAAAAATATGAAAAAATTCGTCTTTGATCTATATGGTTGCGATACTGTACCCGTTGAGCACTTGCGCGCAAAATTAAAATATCTTTTTTTTGTTAGACCGGAAATTCTCATTGTGTTTGTTAAAAACTATAATCCACAGGAAGTGCCGGCCGGATATGGAAAATTTCGCAAAGTTCAATGCCAGAATATAAATCGGATCAAAATCAAAATTAGAAATCAGTTCAATCCCCGACATTATGATAAAGATTTCCAAATTAAACCGCTTGGTAAAGGCATTTCGCATGAACATGTTATTCATGCATCTGATTATGAAGAGCAGGTAGATTATTTTTTAAAAACGTTAGGACATAAAAATGGCATCAAATATTTGCATGGGGATAGCGAGAATTTGCCATTTGAGAAGCCATACTATTTAAAAACACCGGGAACTTACACATATAAGACAATTATGATAGAAAAATTAAGAGCTTCAATCTTGGATGATTCGGATAGTACAGGTGTTGTTCACCAAATGAAAAAAATTCCTGAAACGCCACACTACCGTAGTTTAAACCAGGGAACTGACGATTATAGAAAGTATCTTGAAAGATTTAAATATACATTATTGACGCCGGATTATTCTTGGGAAAATTTTAAGAGACTTAATAAATTGGATATTAATCAAATCAAAATATTTGACCGCATTATTGTAAAAATTGAATCTGATTATTACAGGATATTGGATGGAGTTCATCGTGCTGCAGTGTCTTTAAATCATAAATTAAAGCGTATAAAATGTGTGGAGTTTTGCTACTGATGCCTCAGATAAATTTAATCAAGCTGCTTTGTGAAATAGAAGATTATGTGTTGATCAAGAAAAGCAAAGAATTTCCTGATTATTCTTCCGGTTCCGATGTAGATTTATTGGTTATGGATAAAGATGCAGCTTTACAAAGAGTTGTCGATTTTTATGAATCAGATTTTTCATCAAAGGGAGAATTAAAAGTATCAGATAAAGAATATCATTGTCACATCGATTTTTTAGTTGATGACAAATTAGATATTCGTATCGATTTGATTCACAATTTTGATTTTTTATCAAGATTTTCAGTTAAAAATGCATTTTTTATCAAGATTTTTAAAGACAGGCAACTTATTGATATTGAAAATGGTTCTATTTATATTCCCGCACCAGAAGATGACCTAACAATCCGTTATTTTGAGTATCTGGAGTATTTCGATCGTTATCCAAATAAGATTAAACATCTCGATTATATTTGTGATGTGAAAGATGATCTATTGAAGAAACGCTTTTTTGAAAATACACATAGGTTTATTTGTTTCAAAAGGTCAGAATGGAAACAAGAAAATAATGTTTTACAAAAGCCTGAATCCATAAAGATGGCTTTAAAAAACATGTATGTAAATTCAAGGTATCTTATTTCAGCATCAGTCAGGAAATTTGCGTCAAGGGGAATGAAGCTCTATAGGCATTTGAGAATCTAAATGATTATTGTAAAACTTCAAGGTGGTCTTGGCAACCAGATGTTTCAGTATGCAGCGGGGAGACGATTAGCGCATTTATTGGGGATGGATCTAAAGCTTGACATTAGCGGATTTGAAAAAGATCCGTTGCGCAACTATGCCCTTGGTGCATTTAATATTGTTGAACATTTTGCCAGTCCTGATGAGGTACTTTCTCTGTCGAGCGAAAAGCTGGGCATGATTGCTCGGTTAACTAAACGAGTGCTGTCCGCTTTTTCAGGGCTTGCTCGCTTGCATGGTAAAGAGCTCAATTCACATTTTGACAAAGGGATACGGTCTGTCTCTGAGAATGTATATCTCAACGGTTACTGGCAGAGCGAAAAATATTTTTTAGATATAGAGGATATTATCCGCAAAGAGTTTACTGTGAAATATCAGCAAACAGGAAAGAATCTCGAACTTTATAGGAACATTGCATCATATGAATCAGTTAGTATTCACGTTCGCCGTGGTGACTATGTAACAAGTCCAAGCGCAAATAAAATTTTAGGTGTTCTTGATTCGGATTACTATAAACGAGCTATAGAGCGGCTAAATAAAATGTTGAAGGAACCACAATTTATTGTTTTTAGCGATGAACCGGAATTGGTCTTTGATAATCTAAAACTTCAATGTCCCACTATAGTTGTTGCTCACAACGGACAGGAGAAGTGTTATGAAGACATGCGTTTGATGTCTCAATGCAGGCACCACATTATTGCTAACAGCTCCTTTTCGTGGTGGGGTGCATGGCTTAATCCAAGAAAGGACGCCAAAATTTTTGCCCCGAAGTATTGGCGTGAAGATAAAAATGATGAATCAAAGGATTTGATCCCAAAGACATGGAAACGAATTTGAATAAAAAGTTAGAAGTGAACTGTAACTTACATTGCCCTGTATGTTCTGGGAAAGAATGGTACCAGACAGGAACCCGAATACATAAAGCAAGCGACAAGCGCTGGAAGTCCGGGTATCCTAAGATCCAAAAAGTTGTTTTTTTTGACATTTGGCATCAGAACAAAGCAGCAGTGGAAATGCAACGCTGTGTATGTAGGCAGTGCGGTTTTGTTATTGATCTGCCTAGACCTGATGAGAAGCAAGTGGACAACAAATACCGATATCTTGCCGTAGCAGAAAAAGATCTGGGGTCATCAAGAGCCATTAGTCCAGAAGCCATGAGGCAGGAACATAATCAAGCCAATGAGATCTTAGATTTAGCAAAATATCACCTGAAAAAAACATCTGAAGTTTTAGATATTCTGGATTATGGAGGAGGGGCTGGCCATTTTTTAATTCCCATGGTGAAAGAAGGCAACAATTGTTTCTTAGTTGATTATAATCAAGCTCCATTTGCCGGGGTTACTCGTCTTGGTGATACTTTGGCGGATATTCCTCTGGGGAAGGAATATGATTTGATTATATGCCGCCACGTACTTGAGCATGTAGCTGCTCCTAAAAAAATATGTATAGGTTTTAAAAAGTATTTAAAAAATAATGGACTCGTATATGCGGAAGTCCCAATAGAGTTGTTTGGTGCAAGAAAACCAAGTCCTGATCCGGTAACTCACATCAATTATTTTCAGAAAGAGTCTTTTCGGATTTTGTTTGAAAGTGCTGGTTTTATGCCCATTATTTCGAGAGAAAAACGAAAAACATATCACGGTAGAATTGCAATAGCAGCTCAAATTTTGGTTCGTATAGATTCCACGCAGGGGAAAATCACTTCATATGGAAAGAGCTTTGAAGAAACCATGCTATTCATGAGGCGTTCTTCCAGAATACGAATGAGGCATCCTCTCCAATTCAACAGAAGTATATTCAATCGTCTAAGGAAAAAAATAATCAATAAGATTATCCGGTGATTGTAATAAAATGATGAATGACTTTCTTCAGGATATATGGAGAAAGACTCTAATGTCGCGAATTCTGTAATTGATAATATTTTTGATTTTTTGAGATCATTAAATAATGGCATGATAAAGCTACAGACCAAGTTAACGCGATTCAAATTTATATCATCCTCAAGCATGAAAGAATCTAATAAAACCTTACATAGCCCAAAGGTTACAGTTCTGATGTCTGTTTATAACGGGCAAAAATATCTCAGTGAAGCTGTTGATAGTATTCTAAATCAGACTTTTGCCAACTTTGAGTTTCTTATTATTGATGATGGTTCGACAGACAATAGTATTAAGATAATTAATTCTTATAGAGATTCAAGAATAGTATTTATTAAACAGGATAATAGAGGATTACCTTCTGCTTTAAATATTGGTTTGAAGAATTCGAAGGGAAAATATATTGCAAGGATGGATGCAGACGATATTTGTTTTCCAGAAAGGCTAGAAGTGCAATATGCTTTTTTGGAAGCTTGCGAAGATTGTGTTGTAGTTGGCTCTAATGCCGAAGTTATTGATGTGCATGGAATGCACTTATTTACGTCTGATCAAGATATATCATGGGAAACCATTAGGGAAAAATTACCCATAACCCCATTTTTTCATAGTTCGACGATGTTTAGAAAAGAAGAGATAATTAGATGTGGTGGGTATAATGAAAAATTGTTAACTGCACAAGATTGTTTACTATTTAATCAGATGGCAAAATATGGTGAATTATGGAATATCAAAAAGCCATTAATAAAATATAGAATTGTACCTAATGCTGTTAGTATGATGAAATCAAAAGATTCTAAAATAATTATAAAAATAATTGAAAAGATTCTAGAAAATGGGGAATTATCTAATAAAGATTATATCATATTAAAAACTATATATAATAACAAAAAGAAATATTATAAGTATAGTAATTATTATTTAAAAATTGGTAAAATATTTATAGAACATAATTTTAATAGAAGATATGCATTAAAAAATCTTTTACTGTCTGTAAAAAATTATCCTTTTAGTATAACTGCATGGTTTAATTTATTATTAACATTTATGCCTAAATTTCTTATAAGAAAATGGAAACAAAGTAGAGGAGTTGAGATAAATTAGTATCTATTAATAAATCCTTTTTCCCAAAAAAGCTGGAAACCCTTTATATTGATTATTGTATATCAGCTTTAGATAAAATTAAAGAAACCAAATAAAACAGTATTTAAATAACCCTCATGATTTTTCATCACAACGAAACATGAAAGTTACCCCAGATACCGGGAGATAAACAGAGATAGAAATTGGAAACTTGAAATTAGAAACTGGGGCAAATGGTATCACTAAATCTTTCAAGTATCCAGCATCAAGTTTCTCAAAGGAGTTCCTACGGAACAAATATCGAATTTCAACTCGTTAAGAATTAATAAAAAACATTACTCTGTGTCACTGTACCTCAGTGGCTTTCTTTTCAAAATTAGTGTAATTCGTGGATACTTTCATATAAAATGAATTAAAATAGCATTAATATGAATAACTCTCGAATATTATCCTTTGTAAGTATACCTTTTTTTGTAATAATAATATTTTTGGTTTTACCAAAGGTATTGTCTATTTTATCAGATATAATGTCAAAGGCTTCCGCTTCGAATATTACACCTTATGCTGATGTACTTCAAATTTTTTTATTAGTTATTTTTTTGTTTATATGGGCAATATTACTTATAAGAAAAAAATATTATGGAGCATTTATATTACAATTATTTTCAATGCCGATCACAGGAAGAGTTGGAAATTTTATTAGTATAAATGCATCTCAAGGTGATCAGATAATAGCGAACTTTTCATTGACTGCTTTTTTATTATATTTACTTTTTATTATTTTAATGATTTCAAAGAAGGATATTATCAATACTACTTTTAAATATAAAGAAATTAAGTTATTTTTTCTTTTTTTTATACTTGCTACAATAAGCCAATTTATTAATCATAATATATTTAATGCATTATTTATTAGTGTATTCAGATTATGGTGCTATTTTATAATATTGATAATTATGACTTACATGAATAAGAATGAACGGGATGTATTAAAATTTTCCAATACCATGATATATATATTTCTTTTTATTATTTTTATTAGAATTATGAATTGTAATTGGCAAATATTTGAGAGAGGACAAGATTATCAAAGTGTTAGTTCAAAACTTGGAGAGTTTTGGAGAATAAGCAG
>CAZMXO010000028.1:0-11524 GCA_964570265.1 uncultured bacterium | reverse complement strand
GAAAGCTCATATAATCAGGCGAAGCCATACGTAATGATGTTGAATCAAGAGGATCATGCCCGCTTATTACTTCAAAAAGTGCAGCACAGTCTTGAACATCCTTAGTTAAAGGACCTATTTGATCAAGAGATGAAGCAAAAGCTACAAGTCCATACCTTGACACTCTGCCATAAGTGGGCTTCATACCAACTATGCCACAATGCGATGCAGGCTGGCGAATAGAACCACCGGTGTCAGAACCAATAGACAAAATTGCCTGATCAGACGCAACAGCTGCCGCAGACCCTCCGCTGGAACCACCGGGAATAAAATTTGTATTCCACGGATTTCTGGTAGCTTTAAAATAAGAAGTTTCCGTAGATGAACCCATAGCAAATTCATCCATGTTTGTCTTGCCAAGAAATATCAACCCGTTCTCACTTAACTTGTTTATTACCGTGGCATTATATGGAGACACAAAATTACTGAGCATTTTAGACCCGCATGTAGTCAGAACGCCTTCAATACACATGTTGTCTTTTATTGCAATCGGAATCCCTGTTAATGGGCCAATATTTCTTTTCTCTTTTATTCTTTTATCAGCCTCTTTTGCCTGTCCGATTGCCATATGCTTTGTTAATGTGATATACGCTCCAATCTCCTCATCGGCTTTCTCTATGTGAGCGTACAATTTTCTGGTAAGTTCCTCAGAACTCACTTCCCTGCTGATAAGCAGTTTGGCAAGTTCATGAGCTGTTAGTGTATGTAATTTCATTATTTGTAATGAGTCCACATTCGTATAATTTTCACCGTTTTATACCGCATTATAACCTGATAAACAAGACGATGCTGAATATTTATTCTGCGAGAATAGGCTCCTTTAAGATCACCTACTAGTTTTTCAAAAGGAGGAGGAGTTTGAAATGGATTTGTCTTTACGATTTCAAGGATAGCTTCTGCTTTTTGGCGTAAGCCTGAAGCAGAAAGCTTTTTGGCGTCTTTTTGCGCCTGTTTTGTGTAAACGAGTTTATAGTTTACCATTCTAACTTCTTACTGCACTTTTTGAGAGGAGTCTCTAAGCCTTCGCGAATAGACTCTCTCATTTCCGGGATTGAGAGAAGGTACAATGTTTCATTAATTGCACGCCAATCATCTTCTGCAATTAAAACAGCGTTATGTCTTTTGCCTGTAATTTGAATAGGTTCATGAGATTCAGCTGTTTTATCTAACAGTTTATACAGCCCGCTTCTTGCCTCACTTACTGTAAGCATTGTCATTCTAATCACCTCCATTTAAAGCGTATCACATAACGTACGTAATGTCAATAATGCCTCACTTTTCCCAGAACGCCGGCGTAAAGATCACGAGGACTGTATAAAGCTCCAATCGCCCGAGAAGCATCAACAAGCTCAGGAATAGCTGGCCAAGCTGTGGTATTGCCGCATAGTTTCTTGTCGCTCCGACACCACTAAGACCTGGACCAATATTTCCGAGACAGGCGATTGTGCTGGTAGCCGCAGTAGCCAGGTCTGGGGTAAAGGCAGTCATGATTAACGTGCCTACAGCGAACACGATGACAAATATCAGTAAAAATGCACAGATATTTAAGACGACCTTGTCCTTTAGGTACTTCCCGTCAACCTTGACGTGCTTCACCGTCTCAGGACGCATGTAAAGTTGAATTTCCCTGAAGAGAGCCTTGATTGCCACGAATACCCTGATGTTCTTGATTCCACCACCAGTGGAACCAGCACAACCGCCAACGAACATTAGAAGAACCAGCAGTATCCTGGATGTCTCCGGCCATAGATCAAAGTCTTTGGTGCAGAAACCTGTTGTTGTCATGATCGAGGTGCCTTGAAAGAAAGCCGCCCTCAGTGATTCTGTAAAGCTTTCATAAATATTTCCCCAGATATTGAACGTCAGGATCAGACAGGCTGTGAGCCAGAAAAAGATGTAAAAACGAAATTCTGAATTCTTGAAATACTCGAATGGCTTACCGCTGAGGAGCTTTAGATGCAGAATGAAGTTTGTTCCAGCAATGAACATGAAGACGATGATCACGATATCCAGATAGACACTGTCATATGCTCCAATACTGGCGCTCCTCGTGGAGAACCCTCCTGTAGCCATTGTTGCACAGGTATGACACCATGAGTTGAACCATGACATTCCTCCGAACCTAAGCATCACAGTTTCGATTAAGCAGAACAAGAGATACGCGCCCCACAGAAGCTTGGCCGTAGCAGTGATACGCGGTGTGAGCCGATCCTTGGAAGGACCAGGGACCTCTGCACGGTAGATCTGCATCCCTGCAACCTTGAGAAATGGCAGTATTGCCACGCATAGCACCAATACGCCCATACCTCCGAAAAATTGCGTCATTGCTCTCCAGAAGAGTATTCCTCTGGGAATTGATTCGATGTTTGATAAAACGGATGCTCCAGTTGTTGTGAACCCGGACATTGTCTCAAAAATTGCTGGAATTGGACCACTAATAACACCTGAGAAGACATATGGCAAAGCCCCGAAAGTAGCTGCTGCGAGCCATCCGAATGTGGCAATGCCGAAACCGTCGCGCCGTGAAAGCTCTATACTGCCTCGTGTAAACAGCCAGACGATTACTGCGGTTATAATTGTAATCAAGCAGCTGATTCCGATGCCGTATTTTGCGGATAAAGGATCACCTGCACCAAAAGAGACCACCAGGCTCAGTCCCAGAGTTATACCGATAACACCAAGCAGGTAAGAAATAATGTGAGATACTGCCCGTATGTTCACAGCTTATCCTTTATCCTTTTAATTGAAGATCGATTTAAGCTTATTCACCATGTTCGGCAGACAATAGACAGCAAGGCGATCATTTTCCCTGAGAACAAATTCGCCGGTCGGAATGAATGCCTCATTGCCGCGCTGAACGGCTGCAACGATCATCCCTCTGGGGAGATTTGTTTCGCTGAGACGCATATTGACCTTTTTGCTTCCAGCTTTAATCGCTATTTCCAGCAATTCTCCGGAAATTCGATGAAAAAGTCCGACATCCACAATATTTTCGCCGTGGACGAACTGGAGTATTGCCCTGATCAGAGCAAGATAGGGATTGATGATGCAATCAATGAGTCTAAGTTTGTCAATAATGGGAATATATTCCGGTTTATCTATACGGGCGACAGTAAACCCTGCTCCGAGTTGCTTTGCCTGTATGCAACTTACAATGTTCATTTCTTCATCTCCTGAGACAGCGACAAACGCAGTCTCAATATCTGTTCCAAGTTCCTTAAATGTTATACTTTTGGAGGCATCAGCATTTATTACGAGACATTTGTTGAGTATTTCCGATGCATATTCTGCCTGAATACGGTCATTCTCAATCAAAACGGTCTTTATGGATGTTTCTTCGAGAAGTTTGGCGAGTGATAATCCCAAGTCGCTGCCTCCGGCAATGATTACTTTCCGCAAATTCTGTCGCTGTTCGCCCATGACCCAGTCAAGAAAAGAAGTAGTCTCAGCCGGAGTGAGAACCACGTACACATCATCACCTTCACTGAAATACGACTTACCATCGGGAATTTCCAATTTATCATCGTGGACAAATCCGATAAAGCGAACATTGAGAAACCTTTCATCTTCTTTGAATTGTTCCAAAGGCTTATTGAGCATGGGACTTGCGGACGGCAGCTTGAAACCAACGGCTGTAATTTTACCTCCAAGCAAATTAGTTACCTCAATCGTCCCCGGAAGACAAAGGACATTGAGTATCTCCTGCGCACACTCTTCGTTGTGGTTCACAGCACGGTCTATTCCGAGTCTTTCAAGATCGACAAGCGGAGAATTAATGTGGCTCATATCTGAGATACGGGTAATAGTACGACACACACCCGCACGACGAGCATAATGACAAGCCAGGAGATTGACCTCATCTTTTGGTGTGACAGCAACAACAACATCAGCCTTCGCAACCTCAGCATTTTTAAGAATATCAGGCGTAGAGCCATTACCTTCCACGAGTAGAACATCTACTTCTGAATCGATATTGGTGAGAGCATTGGCATTGTTATCTATCATGACGACGTCATGCCCCATACTACAGAGCTTCTTCGCCAGATTCTTTCCAGTTCTTCCGGCACCTATGATCAGCAATCTCATATCTACACTTTCCTCCAAATGGATGAGAAAAAACCTCTAATATACATAACTGCTCCTATTGCAAACAGTACAACGCAAATCACTTGAGATATTGTTAATCCAAGTAGTATCTGTTGATTGTCTGCCCGTAGGAATTCTATAAGAAATCTTGATACAGAATACAAAATAAAATACAGATATAAAATTTGACCATCAAGCTTCTTCCAATTTCTAAATAATAAAAGTATTGCAAATATCAAAAAATTTGTGTAAGCGGAATACAACTGTGTTGGATGAATATGAATGGCAGGATATGCATTCCCTGCTATACTTCCTGCTGGAAATATCACTCCCCACGGAAGATTTGTCGGTTTTCCAAAACAGCATCCATTAAGAAAACATCCGATCCTTCCTATTGCCTGACCTAATGCAAGATATGGAATTATATGGTCACAGGTTCTTAAAATGGGCATTTTATTCCTTTTCAAAAACACCCAGCTACAAACAAATGCTACAATAAATCCGCCGTAAAAAATCAGCCCCCCTTTCCAGATCATTACTATTTCAAGGGGATTTGCTCTGTAATATTCTGCCTCTATAAGAACGTATAATAATCTTGCACCAATTATACCTGAAATTAAGAGAACTAATCCGAGATCCATAATTTTTTCATTATCACCTACCCCTACAATTGAACGGCTTGCAAGATATACAGATATAAGAAAGGCAATAGCAACCATCATTCCGTATGAATAAATAGTCACTGAACCGATTTTAAATAATATTGGATACATGAATTAATTATTAATTATTAATTTGCTCTTGTTTCTTAAAATATTTAACATAAATATTCCAGCCCCTACACATATCGCAGAATCTGCAATATTAAATACGGGCCAGATATGAAAATCTAAAAAATCGATAACCTCTCCTACTCTTATTCTATCCAGCATATTACTAAGTGCACCGCCCAAAATTAACCCATATGCAATCTTTATCCAAATCCTCGCTTTTGATATAGCGTCTTTATTAAAAGCAATAAACACTAATGTCATACATACAAGAACTGCTATTGATATTAAGATAAAAGGAAAGTTATAATTTGAAAATAAGCCAAACGCAATTCCTTTATTTGCAACAAAGGTAATACTGAATATGTTTTTAATAATAGATATTTCCTGCCCTAAATAAAGATGCTTTAATACATAAAACTTTATAATCTGATCTATAAGAAATATAAATAGGGCAGTAAAGAAGATTATCATCAACCCTTCTTATTTTTTTTACTTTCTTCCTCAGCTCTGCACTCTATGCAATATATTGCATATGGCACTGCGTTAAGACGTTCCTGCGAAATTTTCTCCTTACATAACTCGCATACACCATAAGTCTTATCCTCTATTCTTTTAAGAGCTCTATCAATCTTCATAAGCATGGCTTCTTCATTAGACATTAAACCCAGGGAGACTTGTCTCTCTATAGTATCAGTCCCTCCGTCTGCCGTATGATCAGCATATCCTGAAAGCTCACCGGTCGCATCCCTCTGAGACTTGCTCAATTCCTCTTTCCGTATGTGATCAATATCTGCAAGTAACTTTTCTCTTTCTTTTATTAATTTCTTTTTGTAACTCTCTAACATACGCTGTTGCATTTTGTATCTCCTCCTTAGATTAGTTTATACTCTTCATTACTTCTGCACAACGGCTGCATAATTCCTGATGCTGTTTGTTTTTACCGACCGACTCGCTCCAGTTCCAGCACCTAACACATTTCTCTCCGGGAGCGCGCTTCACAACTATTTTTAATTTTTCCTTAGAATCCGCAGGAAATTGTGCGATGTTAACTTTTGATACAATGAAAATTAATGACAAAGTTTCCTCAAAGCTCTCCAGAAATTCTACCGTTTCTTTTGTGCAGTATATAGTTACCTCCGCTTCAAGAGAATTACCAATAAGTTTTGACTCCCTGGCTTCTTCAATTACCTTAAGTACCCTATCGCGCATACCCAACATTTCCTGCCATTTTTTGCATAACGGCTTATCTATTTTACCCTGATTCGGGAACTCTGCCAAGAATACACTATCCTTTTTCGATGGCATATGTCCCCATATTTCCTGAGACGTAAATGTCAAAACGGGAGACATCAATCTTGCCATATTCTCAATAATCTCATAAAGCACCGTTTGCGAACTTCTTCTCTTAGAAGAATCCCCTTTAGCGGTGTACAATCTATCTTTCAATACGTCCAGATAAAAAGAGCTTAACTCATTTGCGCAAAAATTGTTTAAAAGAACATAAACTTTATTGAACGCAAAATTTTCGTATGCATCTCCAACATTCTTTATAAGCTCCTGCAGTTTGGAATACATCCATTTATCTATTTCCGTCAGCTCATCGTAAGCAACTCCATCTTTATCAGGATTAAAGTCAGATATATTCCCGAGAATAAAGCGGACGGTATTTCTTATTCTTCTATATGCCTCAACTATCTGCACCAGAATACTATCGGAAATTCTAACGTCACCTCTATAATCCGAAGAACATACCCAGAGCCTTAATATATCGGCTCCATATTTAACTGCTATGTCCTGCGGGTCAATCACATTGCCAATGGACTTGGACATCTTTTTGCCCTCACCATCTACTACAAAGCCATGGGTTAATACACTTTTGTAACATGATTTATTATTTAAACCCATTGACACCAGCATCGAGGTTTGGAACCATCCTCTATGCTGATCGCTTCCCTCCAAATACAAATCCGCCGGCCATGATAAATTTTTTCTTTTCTTAAGCACAGCTTCGTGGCTCACACCTGAATCAAACCACACATCAATAATATCTTTTTCCTTTTTAAAACTTGTTTTACCGCACTTTGGGCAGACAAAATCTTTCGGGACAATTTTTTCTATATCTGCTTCAAACCATGCATCAGCTCCGTTTACAGAAACAAGTTCAGCCACATTATCAATAATAGTCTTGTCGAGTATCGTATACTCGCAGTTTGCACAATACAAAACCGGTATTGCCACTCCCCAGTATCTCTGTCTGGATAAACACCAGTCAGGTCTAGTGGTAAGCATAGCCTCTATCCTATTCATGGTGCGTGGAGGAATCCATGCCACTAAATTCTTTACAGTATCAAGCGCCTTTTTGCGCAGGTCATGCTTATCCACACTCATAAACCACTGAGGTGTTGCCCTGAAAATAACGGGCTCCTTGCATCTCCAGCAATGTGGATATGAATGCTGAATCTTATTTTCATGTATCAACGAACCCTTAGACAATAGTTTATCTATTATTTTCGCATTCGCCTCAAATACATTTTGTCCCTTAAGATCCGAACCTGCTTCTTCGGTAAATTCCCCTTTATTGTTTACCGGAGAAAGTATCGGCAGATTAAATTTTATTCCTGTCAGATAATCGTCCGCTCCATGTCCCGGAGCAGTGTGAACACAGCCTGTCCCCTCATTCATTTCAACATAATCAGCAGTAACTATCTTTCCCATTCTATCCAGAAAAGGATGACTATATTCCAAGCTGGTTAAATCTTCACCTTTTACAACCTTTAAAATCTCGCACTCTCCCTCAAGACATGTATCTTTAACAGTAGAAACAAGTCCTTCAGCCATGATTAATACCTGTTCAATGCCGTTAATCTTTGTTTTGACAAATGCATATTGAAATTTAGGATGAACAGCAACCGCAACATTTGCAGGAATTGTCCATGGTGTAGTTGTCCAGATAAGAATGTAAGTCTCGGGTTGATTTTTAATAGGAAACTTTATCCATACAGAGGGAGAGGTTTTGTCTTTGTATTCCACCTCTGCTTCAGCCAGCGCTGTCTCGCATTTCATACACCAGTAAACCGGCTTTCTGCCTTTATATATGTAGCCTGCTTCAGCCAATTTCCCAAAAGCTCTTATGATTTCTGCTTCATAGTTGAAATTCATTGTAAGATAAGGATTGTCCCATTCTCCAAACACACCTAATCTCTTAAATTCCTTCTTTTGTCTTTCTATGTATTTATTCGCATAGTTTCTGGCTTTCTTACGGAATTTTATCTGGTCAATCTGATGTTTAGTGACACCTAATTCCTTAAAAAGCTGATATTCTATCGGCAGACCGTGACAATCCCATCCGGGAACATAAGGAGCATCAAACCCCTTCATTGTCTTATACTTTATTGTCATATCCTTCAGAATCTTGTTGAATGCCTGCCCCACATGAATATCTCCATTCGCATAAGGAGGACCGTCATGCAGAATATAAAGAGGCTTTCCTTTATATTTATCCCGTATCTTCTGATAAATATTCTGCTCTTCAAGATTCTTTAAAATTTCAGGCTCTTTCTGTGAAAGATTTGCCTTCATTTTAAAACTTGTCTTTGGAAGATTTAATGTGTCTTTATATTCCATTGTTTAATGTCCTATTTTAATCTCATGCCAAATTCAATAAGCGTCTGCACTAGAAAAGATCTGATAAACATAATACCCACTAAAGCCACTATCGGCGAAAGTTCAAAACCACCCATTGCCGGCAGTATCCTCCGTATAGGTATCAAGATAGGCTCAGTTACTCTATATAAAAACTGCACTATTTGATTATACGGATCAGGATTTACCCAAGATATAAGAGCTCTTATAACTATAATCCAGGTAAGTATCGTCAATATTGCGCTAACAATCTGCGCTATTGCTATTATAAAATTACCTAAAACAAACATTCCTACTCCTTTGACAATTCCTTTGCCCTATTGACCGCCGCCTTTATAGCTTCACAAAACATTTGCTCAATTTTGTATTCATCCATAACCTTTAGAGCTGCTTCTGTTGTGCCCGCTTTAGATGTTACTTTTTCTCTCAATGTCTTAGCAGAAACATCACTGTTTTTTGCCAAAGCGGCAGATCCTGAAACTGTTTGATAAACCAGTTTCGCCGAATCCTCTTCACTAAGACCCTCTTTCTTTCCTATTTCAATGAGTATCTCCATGATTTTGAATAAATATCCCGGTCCGCTTCCGCTTATAGCTGTAACAATATCCATCTTATTTTCATCAATAGTCAAAGTTATACCAACTGCTTTAAACAGAGAATCAACGAACTGCTTATCCTTGTTGGTACAATTACTGCCAAAACAACACGCTGAAACCCCTTTTTTTACACCGACACAAAGATTCGGCATAACTCTGGCAACCTTAATGTTTCCACCCAATATCTTTTTAATATAGTTAATCGTGTTACCTGCAGCAATGGAAACAACAAGATTTTTCTCGGAAACTGTTCCCGTCATTTTTTCAAGAACATTTTCCATATTCTGCGGTTTTACTGCCAGAAGAATATTTTCAGCATTTTTCGCGCCCTCTTCAATCGACTCAACAACTTCTGTCTTTGAGTTGGGAAAAGAGCTCATCCTCCCCTTATCCACATCATAAACAGAAATATCCTCTTCCTTAAGAACTTGAGGAACAATCCCTTTTAATATGACCGTTCCCATATTTCCAAGACCAATAATAAAAAGCTTTTTCATCAGAGCTCCCATAAGTAAACAATAAGCCTAAAAACTTGTCGCTGTATTATATATACAGACTGGAAAAATTCAATAAGGAAATGTGTCAGAGTTCCTTCCTTACTTTCATCATTGACGATTTACTTACTTTATGATATTATTTTTTAAAAGGAGGCGATGAAAGTGATAATTACGATGACATCAAAACATCAAGTAACAATCCCGAAAAAGATAATGGATGTGCTTAGTCTAGGGAAAGGATCTATATTCGATGTGGCAATTTCCGAGAATAGAATTGAACTTATTCCTCTTGAGACAATAGAAAAAGTGTTTACAGAAGAAGAATATAAAAAACTAGACATGCTTTCCATGAAAGAAAAAGGAAAAGAAAAGCTTGTAACAAAAACTCAGAAAGCCTTATTATGAAACTGGAATAGAAAGAAATATTCGCGTTCTCATAAGAAGAGAAGGCTCAAAGTGTATTGCTATATTAGCAGGGAATCATAATCAAATAAAACAGTTTTTGGTCAATATCTAAAACCCATTTTTATCCCTAAAATCCCCCTCTATCCGTCATTGCGAACGAAGTGAAGCAATCTCGTTTGTCATTCTCAGATTGAATCGGGGAATTCGGATGGGTGAGGATTTGAGTGCGGGGGTTTGGGGAAAGGTTGGTGTGTCGTTTCTATTTTGTGTAGGACAATTTTACTTCTTCCGTAAGAGGAAGAAAATTTTCGCCAAAAACCTGAATGATGCAAACATATTCTTTATTAGGTGCTAAATAGACTCTTGGGATATCAGGGTCTTCTGATTTAATTTGAAAATAATCTCCGTAAAATTCTGGAAATCTAATATTTGAATAATACCTTGAAATAGTAGAAAGATAACTGCTCTTAGGAGGAATATCAATTTCAAAAGCTTGTTCTCCGTTAGGGCTAACATCCCATAAGATATGTTCACTTTCAATCTTTGAGTATTCTTTTTCATTTACAATACGAGGTTTATTGTCTCCTGAACACATAACACTGTATTCTTCTATATCTTCTTTTGCAAATTTAAGAGTTATTTTAATCTGACATTTTTTAGCCAAAAAAGAGCTATTATTTGTAATTCTTACCTTGTAATGTATATGACTTCCAGATTTCCATTTATAAGTTTCGTCGTTATTATCATTCCAGCTTTCTATTTTTAGTATAGGACGTTTATAAATATCAAAAGCTATTTTCAGTATAAAAGCGCCTATCAATCCACCAATAAATGTCAATATGGAGATTGGCTCTTGAATTTTTAAAAGAAGCCAACGATATAAGCCCCAAAATGAAAATACAGAAACAAGGATTAATAGAAAAAGAGATGCTATTTTATATATCAATGTGTGTGAGAAATTTCTATTATAAATTCTAAAGTTATTAAATTTTGATTTGATCATTTTTTCACAACATTAACCGCCAAACATCCACTCTTAAATTCCACCATAACTCTAATAATTCAAAACTTCAATAACTTTAATTTTGGGAAAGGGTTATCTCAGATATATGTTTTTAGTAGTATCTATTGAGGAGAGGGGTTTGCCCTGCAAATCATCCGGTGAGTTTGCAAATAACGGACTGATCTCTATCTTGATTTTTGCATTTCCATTTTCATCAAACGGGATATCAACCCCTGCTTCCTTGAGCCAGTGCGCACATCTATTTATGTAAAGCTGTTTTCCGCTTTCAACAGAATCTATACCGGTTAAATTCTTTATCGGAGAGAATTCATCCTCGCGCATAACTTCCATGTTTGTAACATTCTTAGCAAACTTTAATGCATCAAAGATAAATGTTTCAAATTTGATTCCATTCTTGTCCTTTGGACTGACATGCTCTCCGCTATTATTTATATAAGATATGTTCTTCTCTGCTATATGATA
>CAZMXO010000027.1:0-12200 GCA_964570265.1 uncultured bacterium | reverse complement strand
TATCATCACGTGATTTAGAAGAAGTTCAAAGAATTGCTGTAGTGGAAGGTATTCCATATCAAACATTAGTTTCAAGCGTAATCCATAAATATGTTACAAGATATTAAATTAGGGACACATCCTATTTTTAGGGAATAAAGGAATAAAGGGGACAGACACCTTTTCTTTAAAACAATGTCAAACCTTAACCGCCTAGATTCCCCGATTAAATCGGAGAATGACAGAAAGGACATTTTTAGATGAAAATGCAAAGTTCTAAACAGGTTAGAAAATTTGTTATTTGCAACTCATTACTCGTTACTCTTTACCTATCACTGTTTACTTGTTCCGTCTTTGCAGAGAGCAGTGCAGGTGTAGTAAAAAATGCTAATAAGTTGTATGAAAATAAAAAATACGACGATGCGCTAAGGGAGTACAACAAAGCATTAACAAAATCTCCGGATTCTGCAGTTATAAATTTTGATATAGGTGCAGCTCAGTATAAAAAAGGTGATTATGAGAAGGCGCTTGGCTCTTTTACAAAAGCATTAATATCAGAGGAAGGGAAACTTGAATCGAAGACAAATTACAATATTGGAAACAGTAAATATAAACAGGGGGTACTTGAAGAGAATACCAATTTATCTTCTGCTATAAGTTTATTAAAAGACTCGCTTGACTATTATAAGAGAGTGATAGAATTGGATGAAAAGAATAAGGACGCTAAATTTAATCATGAATTTGTTGAAAAAAAACTGAAGGTTTTACTGGATAAACAGAAACAGCAGCAGAAACAGAAACAAGACAAGAAGAAAGAAGGAAAGAAGAAGGATAAAGGGGAACAGGGAAAAGAAAAACAGCAGAAGCAGAAAGCAGAAAAGAATAAAGAAAAAGAAAAGCAGGAGGCAGGAGACAAGGAAAAAGAAAAAAGGAAAGAGGAACAAGGGGAAAGGGAGAAGGATAAAGGAGAAATGGAGAAGGGGAAAGAAGAGCAAAAGCAAAAGGCTGAAAAGTCCAGGGAAATGTCGGAGAAGGAAGCAAAGATGCTTTTAGAGGGATATAGGCATGAAGAGGAATTAAAAGATAAACTCAAGAAAACAAGACAGCAGGGTTATTATTCGGAAGTGTTAAAGGACTGGTGAATAAATGAGAAATTCCAAGTTTGTAATTTGTGGTTTGTTAATTGGGATTTTCTTTGCAACGAATTGTTTTGCAAAGGATATAAGCTTTCAGGCTTCTGTTGACAGAAATAAGGTTTCTCTGGGCAGCGCTATAAATCTCAATCTAGCTTTTTACGGCACTCAGCATATGCCTGCGCCGGAACTTCCTGAAATAGATGGATTTCAATCTCGCTATCAGGGACCTTCAACAAGAATGTCAATAGTCAATGGAAAGGTTTCCAATTCAATAACCCATATATATACGCTTATTCCTATACGTATCGGGAAATTCAAGATTGGACCTTTATCGCTCAAATATAAGAAGAAGACCTATACTTCAAAGCAGATAACAGTTGAGGTTATAGAGGGTAATGTTGATGAATCTGAGAGCGTACAGTCTTTTACTGGCGAAGCATCCAAATTAGGTGATAATATTTTCTTGAAGATGTATGTTTCAAAGCAAGAGGCGTATTTAAACGAAATTATTCCTTTAACCATAAAATTGTATGTCAGTGGACTTGCCGTAAGAGATATAGAATATCCGGTATTTTCTTGCAACGGATTCTCAGTAGATAAGTTTGTCAAACCGGCACAATACAGGGAAGTTTTAAATGGCAAAGAATATGAGGTGATAGAATTTAAAACAAATATTTTCGGGATAAGGACAGCAAAGCTGGTTTTAGGTCCTGCACAGCTTAAATGCAATCTTCTTGTTGAGAATAGAAGACAAAGAAGTTTTTCTTCGTTTGATAGTTTTTTTGGCAGGAGAGAGATTCGTCCTCTAAGTTTAAAGTCTAAAGAGATTCCAATAACGGTCAATGATCTTCCTGAAGAAGGGAAGCCTAAAGATTTTAGCGGCGCTGTTGGAAACTTTACATTTGATTTGAAGGCTGAACCCAGGGAAATTAAGGTTGGGGATCCTATCACGCTGAAGATGATTATAAAAGGCATAGGCAATTTTAATACGGTAACCTGTCCAAAACTTGAAGCTGACAAATCCTTTAAGATTTATGATCCAGAAGTAAAGCAGGAGGATGGAGTAAAAACATTTGAGCAGATATTAATGCCTTATACAGATACTGTAAAAGAAATCCCCAAAATTACATTCAGCTGTTTTGATACGGAAAGAAAGGTCTATCGCACAATGTCAAAAGGACCTGTTCCAGTAAAAGTAACAAAATCTAAAGGAGGAGGAGAAGGGCTAAGAATAGTAGAGTCTTCTCAAACTGCTCCGAGGTACGTTAAAAGGGAAACATTAGGCAGGGATATTGTGTATATCAAGGATGAACCGGGTAAACTAAAAAGGAAACAGGCGTATCTTTATAAAAACAGGACGTTTCTATTCGTTCAGATACTACCGTTTATTATATTTATATTGCTGTCTGTTATTCACAAACGAACTGAAAAATTGAGAACAGATCTGCGATATGCTCGGAATTTGCGCGCATACAAAAAGGCGAAACGCGGAATTAAGAAAGCAAAGCATCTTCTTAGCAGTGAAAAGACACAGGAATTTTATGATTCCATATTAAAAACATTAAAGGAATATCTGGGGGATAAACTGCATATCGCCCATGGCGGAATAACCTCGGATATTGTTGACGGAGTTTTAAAACATAAAGCAATAAATAAAGAGATATTAAAAACTCTGGACGATATTTTTAAAGAATGCGATATTGCAAAATACGCTCTTTCGGAACGCAGTAGTGAGGAAACAGACAGTCTCTTTGGAAAAGTTAAAAAAGTCATTAAGCTTCTGGAGAAGGAAAGGCTATGATGCTCTTAAAGTGTAACAAGTTATTATGTGTCTCTCTTTTTATTGTCGGGATTTTTTGTATGTCATGTTCAATTCTGCTGGCAGAACAGGAAACTTCTCATAGCGAAAAATACATGTTCTATAACGCAAATAATTTTTATAAACAGGCAAAGTATGATGAGGCTATTAAAGAATACGAACAAATACTCGAAAGAGGATTCGAAAGCGGTAATCTGTATTATAATCTTGCAAATTCCTATCTGAAAGAAGGCGCTTTGGGAAAGGCTGTTTTGAATTATGAAAGAGCGAGAAAACTGATTCCCAGAGATAAGGATATGGAGTCTAATTACCATTATGCCGTCTCATTAATGGTTAACAATATCGAAATACCCAAAATATCATGGCTTAGAAAGCTGGCTGATAAATTTTACGGGCAATTTACTCTTAATGAAATAACTGTTCTTTTGAGTATAATCTGCGCTCTTATTTTTTTGACCCTGATTGTGAGGATCTTTTTTAAGTCTGCCAAGATTAGAAGCTATTCTCTGATTTCCGTATTTATTCTTATATTGTTTTTAATCGCAGGCTCTTTTTCGTTTCATAAAAGAGTATCTGCTCTTGGCAGGGAAGCAGTTGTTGTGGTAAAGAAGACAGAGGCTAAATTTAGTCCCTTTGATAGAGCAACTACACATTTTACTCTTTATGAAGGAGCAAGGATTTATGTTCTTTTGACAGAGGATGACTGGAACAAAATAAAACGTTCTGATGGAAAGATTGGATGGGTTAAGAAATCAAGTTTGGAGGTAATATAAATAGATGCAAAAAGCACGGTTGCATGTAAATTTTTCAGGGGCAGTTCAGGGAGTAGGATTTAGATTTACTGTAAAAAGAATTTCCGAACAGTATGAAGTCACAGGCTTTGTCAAAAATCTTCCCAATGGAGAGGTAGAGGTGGTGGCAGAAGGTGATAGGGAAGTCGTTGAAGGCTTTACAGACGCTATACGTAATGGTATTCTCAACGATTACATAAGAAAAGTGAAAAAGGAATGGGAACCTGCTACAGGAGAATATAAAAAATTTGAAATTAAATTTTAAAAGGAGAGAATGGAATGGATGAGAGAATCTTGAAATTTGGAATAATAGGCACAGGTGGACGGGGTCTCAGCTTTATGGATATTATAAGTGGGCGTAAAGACACGGTTGTATCTGCTTTATGCGACCCAAATCCTCTGCGTATGAAAGCTGCAGCAGCAAAAATAGAGGGCAGTCAGAAATTCTACAGCGATATAAAGAATATGCTGGATTCCGAAAAATTGGACGCTGTTATAATTACAAGCCCTGATTATACGCATGAAGCTAATGCAATTGCTGCCCTAAAAAAGAATATTTTTGTGTTTATAGATAAACCGCTGGCTACAACCGCAAATGCATGTGTAAATGTAATGAATGCCGCTAAAAAGTCTAAAGCTATAGTTATGATGGGTTTTAATCTGCGTCATGACCCAACGTTGATGAGGGTTAAGCAGATTATCTCCAGCGGCCGATTAGGACGAATATTCATGATAGAGAATAGAGAATTTTATGATGGAGGGAAGACATATCTTGCGCGATGGAACGGAAAAAAGAAATACAGCGGCGGATTGTGGATACATAAAGGAAGCCATGATTTTGATATTTTTAACTGGTTAAATCAGAATGGAAAACCTGTTAGAGTTTCTGCATTTGCACAAAGAAGCGCATTGAGAAAAGAGGGAATTCCATTTAAAGTAGAAAAAAATAAACCGGTTGGACCGACTTGCTCAGAGTGTTCTTATAAAGATATATGTCCTGACTATACATTGCGCGATGTGGATTTATGGGGTAAAGAAGCACAAAAAATTGATGGATATGCGAAGGATCTTTGTATATATAGTTCAGATAAAGAGATAGATGCCTATGACAATGGCATTGCGATTGTAGAATATGATAATGGGCTTAGGGCTTCACATTTTGAATGTTTTGTAACTTCTTTTACAGATAGATTGTATACTATTGTTGGGACAAAAGGACAGTTGTCTGCCAGCTTACATGATAAGAAAATTGAGATCCGACCGCGTTGGTCACAGGATGTAGAAACAATAGAAATAGGCGAAGTTAAAGGCGGACATGGAGGGGCCGATACAGGAATATTTGGTCAATTTGTAAAGGTAGTAAAGGGAGAAGCAGAACCTTCTTCATCGCTTATTGATGGTACGTTTTCCGTAGCGATTGGAGATGCTGCGGAACATTCATGGCGCGAACATAGGATGATTGAAATTTCAGAAGTTTTGGATGTAAATAATTCGTTGCTTTCATAGACAGCAGTTTTCTTTGCGATTATATAAGAAATATAGAGGAGTAAAGTTTTCCTGTTACGAAAGAATATAGTGGATTTAATATTAAATTTCGATATAATATTGCTATGTGGATGAGAAGATATAATAAGGGAATAACGGTAATAGAACTTACAGTGGTGATAGCAATCATTTTAGTTCTTGCCACAATGATTGTTCCACAAGCATTTAAACTCAGACAAAAAGCGAAGATTGCTCTTGCGAAAGCCCAGATATTTGAAATTGCGGAGGCATTGGGTATAGCCAATGCGCAGGTTGGGGAGTATCCCATTTATTTAGCAGATTTGGGAGAAGCCTCTGGTGGTGGTGGAGCGCACTTTACCAAAGTTCCCCTGACTGATTCGTGGGGAAACCTCTACTTTTACGGCGCATGGGAATTAGACGGTGTTGTTTATTCTTCTCCCACATTGTATAGGCACAGTCCTTCTCCAGAATGGCAGATTCTCAACTTTGAGGCGGTTGCAGGTGAATATACCATTATTTTAACCGTTTCTGATGTCAGTTCTGCTAAGGTGAAACTTAACGGAGAAAGTATTTTTTCTCCTTCTGATTTTAATGCTCATACTACGTCTGTCGAGAAAACTGTGACAATTGATTCTTCTAATACTATTGACCTTCGTATTGCCAGCAATCCGGGCGCAACTATGACAATACGAGTTATTTCTCCTTCCCCTCCGGAAAGTATTACTGCTGATGGACTTCCTCCTTTAGAATATGCCGGAACACGATATAACTGGTCCAGTGTGTATTTCTCAAGAAATGAGGAATCAGGATTCATATTGGGAAGTTATGGAAGAGATGGAGAAGTAGGCGGGAGAGGTCTTAATCAGGATATAATCTATAAAGTAACGTTTGGGAGGTAGGGATGTTTAGTAGAATGTTTAGGAAGAGAAAGATCCTTGTAAAGCCGTTAATCCAGATAAGATTCGGAATTTTTGTTTTCTTAATAACGTTGCTTGTGTCCGGAACTATTCTCTGGTTTTTTTATTATCAGATGTTTTGTTATATCCTGGATGCGTTGTCTGCCAATCCTACAGAAGAGTTGTTTATCCTTAAATCTAAATTAGAATATATAGGAAAACTGAGTTTGCCTTTAGTGATTTTTCTTCCTCTTTTACTTGGCATTTGGGGAGGAGTTGTTTTTTCTCATGCCGTAATAGGTCCTCTGTGTCGAATGGAAAGAATGCTTAAAAATTGGGACGGGAAGTCATCATTACCATTTATGCATTTCAGAAAAAGAGACCTTCTGCACTTTCTGGCAGATGCGTATAATGGGGCTGTTAAAAAGCATAAACAAAAAAATGACTCTAACTAAATGCAGAGCAGTTTTTTTAGATAGAGATGGGACAGTTAATTCAGAAGTTGATTATTTAAATAGCATAAAAGATTTAAGGCTCATCAGAAATACTGCAAAAGCTATCCGGATTTTAAATCTGAACCGGGTTAAAGTTATTATTGTTACCAACCAATCAGGTATTAGCCGGGGTATATTCTCTATAGACGATTTAGATAATGTGCATAATGAATTAAAGAGAAGACTGCGTAGAAATGGTGCTTATATAGACGCAATATACTATTGCCCGCATCATCCTGATGATGGGTGCTCTTGTAGAAAACCGAAAAAAGGAATGTTTGAGAAAGCTGCAAATGATTTTACTTTAGAACTCAATAAATGTTATGTTATAGGGGATAAATCGTCGGATATTGAATCTGCCCATAACATATCTGCGGCTGGAATACTAGTTAGAACAGGTTATGGAAAATTAGAGCAAAATAAGCTGAAAGAGGCTAATATTATGCCTGACCATATTGCGAAGAATTTATATGATGCTGTACAATGGATAATAAAAGATATAAATAAAGGGTAAAATGACTGATTTAACAGGTATTACTAAAGAGTTCAGCGGTAAAAGAGTACTTAGCATTGGGGATATGATATGTGACGAATATGTATACGGGGAGGTCTCTCGCATATCAAGAGAAGCCCCTGTATTGATTTTAAAGTTCGATTCAAACATGTTCAGGGTTGGAGGGGCAGCAAACGCAATATCAAACCTAAAAGCGTTAGGTGCAAAAGTATATCCCGTTGGTGTGGTAGGGAACGATGATGCAGGAGAAGAGGTTATCTCCTTTCTCGGGAAAATGAGGGTGGATATAGACGGAATTATTATTGATAAATCCTGTTCAACAGTTACAAAGACACGGATTATGGCAGGTAGTTACCATACGGCAAAACAGCAGGTTATACGAGTAGATAAAGAAAAGAACTTTCGCATAAATTCAATTAGCAAAGCAAAAATGCTTACCTATCTTGACGAAGTATTAGATGACATGGATGCTGTGCTTATTTCAGATTATGGATACGGAACTGTCTCAAAGGCTGTATATTTTACAATATCTAAGTATGCAAGAGAGAAGAAGCTTATTTTGGTTGTTGATTCCAGACATGGATTACTTAACTATAAGTATGCAACAGTAGTAACCCCTAACGAGACAGAGGTTGAAGATGTTTTACATTGCAGTATTGATGGAGAAAAATCTCTGCAAAGTATGGCAGAGAGGCTTAAATCTGAGATAGAGTGCAAAAATGTGATTATAACGCGCGGCAGTAAAGGAATGATGGTATTAGACGAACACAATAAAAGCACATTTATACCAATACATGGAGGTACGGACGTAGTTGATGTTACGGGCGCAGGGGACACGGTTTCTGCTGTAGTTACTCTAGCTCTTTCATCAGGAGCAAGCGTAATTGAAGCTGCAAGACTGGCAAACTATGCAGGCGGTATTGTTGTTATGAAAACTGGCGCGGCTACAGCCAGCCAAAAAGAATTGATTGATGTTATAGAAATAAGAAAGTAACAGAATCTTAAATGCTATTCAAAGTAGAAGAATATGATTAGGAGTAGCGGTAATTGGAAAATCAAAAAGCAAAATGGCGCCGTATATGGTCCAGCAAATACGGCAACTATACGAAAATGGATTCAAGAGAATAGAGTTTTAGCCGATAATTATGTCTCGCCTGAAGCCGTAGAAAACTGGCAGCCAGCAAAATCCTTGGCACAGTTTGCTGATTTGTTTGTGGATGAAGCTACTTCGGCGGAGAAACAATGTCTTTATTGCGGAACTGCTCTGATCTCTGAAGTCGTTATCTGCACAAATTGTGGAACGAATTTGAGAACTGGTAAAAAGATAGCCGATATGAAGATTAAGAAACCAGAGAGGAAAAGGAGGGGAGCATCAGTAGGGCGGAAAAAGGTGAAAGTGGGCAGTTGCTTTTGGTTAGCTCTTGGATTCATTGCAGTATTTTTTAATTTGTATTTTGCTCGTCTTAGTGCTTGGCCCCTGCGACCACTTCCTTTGATAGTATGGAGTGTAATTTCTTTGTTTGCATTTTACGGCTTGGTAAAAGAACGTGATTGATTTACTCTGTTTGAATTGGAGGGCATAGATATTATGGTTGGAAATGAACGCAAAATGCAAAAACAGACAAATATTTCACGCATAATTCTTGCTTTGGGTCTGATGATAGCTTTTGTTTTTGTCTCTGCGGTTCATGTGGCTGCTACAAGTGAGATAGCTGAGAAGCTGGCTGGAGCAAGAAGACTTCAGCAGTATACGAGTGGTCAGGTGTTTGTTCCAATATTTGGAGGACGTGTCAATTGTCTTTTTTATAAAGGCAAGCTACTTATGGTGTTCGATAACAGAACAAACTCAGAATCTGGGTGGGCAGCACGGTGGGATTTAGCATTATTCAAAAGTTGTGTCAAATCAGGAATAAAAACAATAGTCTTGGCCGAAGGCAAAAATTGGGGTAGCGAGAAGAAATTAAAAGAGACAGGTGTGTGTTATGAAATTACGAACTGTGTAAGGATAGTAGGAGAAAAACGTCTAAGAGGCACTTCTCAAAATGGTAAATTTTATTTAAAAGACAGATTGCTTGCAAGAGATATGGAACAACTATCTCGCAGATATAACTATACAGTAGTAACAGAAAATTTGAAATTTGGCAGTATTGAGGGTAGAGCAGTGTGTAAGAATAATAGGTTTGACTATTTTGAAACTAGGCATAAGTTTAATAATCAATTATCTGCAGTATGTTTTATGACAAAAAATAATATATATGTACTTCGTGCTTGTATAGTTAATGGCAAAGAAGTTGCGTTTCAGATGAGAAGTGAAGAAGAAATAACTGAGCAGTTTTTTGTGTATCGGGAAAAATATAAATTAGATCGCTTTATTGGGAACCGAAATATACAGGAAATATTAAAAAAGGATGGTTCTGATATAAAGAAGACATTGGCTAATTTAATGAAAAAAGATCCTGAAGTCTACAGGGTTATATTACAGACTATTTCGATGAGTTTGAATATGGAAAAAGAGGGAGTGGAGTATTTGACCAGTTTAAAGAAACAATATCCAATACGATATAAGTTTCTTTCTTTCTTATATCTTGGGTCTCCAATAAAAAGAAGAGAATGGAATCCTACTTGGGATTGGCATCCTTTGGTGAGTCGATTCTCTCGTCCTCAAAAGGGTGATCCTGTATCTATGGTGAGAATCTGTAGCAGAAAATTTCCTGGCTTCCAGAAATTGAAGATTCCCAAAATATAAAATCTCAGAAGTGTTTAGAATATAATAGGTTATGTCAAGATGTTATTAATAATGGTTCGGAAAACAATGGGTACATAATGATGAAGAAAATTTGTAGTTTAAGCAACCTTCCCAATCTGGTAAAAAAACTTAAAAAAGATAATAAAAAAATAATTTTTGCAAACGGCTGTTTTGATGTTCTTCATGTTGGACATATCAGATATCTTGAAGAGGCAAGGTCTTTGGGCGATATACTGATTGTAGGGATTAATAATGATAAATCTGAATCGCAGTTGAAAGGGCAGGGCAGACCGATTATGCAGGAGGAAGATAGAATAGAGATTGTAGCGGCTCTAGAATGCGTGAATTATATAGTGCTTTTTTCAGACTTTACTGTAGAAAACTTGTTAAAGATTATAAAACCGGCAATACATGCAAAGGGAACAGATTATACAGTTGAAACTGTTCCTGAACGGGATATTGTTCTTTCCTATGGAGGTCAGGTTGCAATAACCGGAGATAGAAAAGATCATTCAACAACCGATATAATATCAAAAATTCAACAACAGTTTTAGATTATGAAATGAATTCCTCCGTTATAGTTCTTGTAGGATCTACCGGCGTAGGCAAAAGTAAAGTTGCTGTAGGTCTTTCCAAATACTTTTCTTCAGAAATTGTATCAGCAGATTCAATGCAGGTATATAAATATATGAATATCGGAACGGCAAAACCGTCAATAGAAGATAGAAGAGTCGTTCCCCATCACATAATAAATATCGTTTATCCTGATCAATATTTCAGCGCAGGGGAATATGCGAAAATAGCAAGAGGAGAAATAAACAAGATTATTGACTCAGGCAAAATCCCAATAGTTGTCGGGGGCTCAGGTTTATATATAAGGGCTGTAATTGACGGTCTATTTCCTGAACCTGTTATCAGCGAGATTATTAAGAAAAGAGTAAGAACTCAGCTGGCTGATAAGGGCTCTCATTATATGTATAAAAAGCTTGAAAAAGTTGATCCTGCAGCCGCATCAAAAATCCATCCAAACGACTGGAGAAGAATAATCAGAGCTCTGGAAGTTTTCTTATCAACGGGAGAGACCATTTCAAGTCTTCAGAGTAAAGCCAGGGCCGGGTCCATAAATTATAAATATCTCATAATAGGGCTTAAAACAGAACGTGAGAATCTTTATGAAAGAATTGAGCGCAGGGTAGATTCAATGTTCAAAAAGGGGCTTGTGAGGGAGGTTAGAGGGCTTATAAAAAAAGGATATAGCCAAGACCTTTTGCCAATGCGGAGTTTGGGATATAAAGAAGTTTTTGGATATATAAGTGGAAACTATAATCTAAACGAAGCAAAAGCGCTTCTCAAGAAAAATACTCGTCATTTTGCGAAAAGACAAATGACATGGTTCAATAAGGATACGCGAATTAAGTGGATAGAAACAAGTGATTCAGATAAGGAAGTTGATTCAATTTGTCATAACATTCTCAGACTAGCAGGATTATGAGAATGTTGACACAACACGTAAAATTTAATATCATGCGGATTGTTTTCATGTATGTAAAGGAGATTGCGATATGTCTAGATCAGGGAAAAATATACGCTTAGAGAGGATAATTAACAGGAATACCGGAAGAACCGTTATTGTGCCAATGGACCATGGTGTGACTGTAGGTCCGATCAAGGGAATTATTAATATGAGGGATATGGTAAATGAGGTTGTTGAAGGTGGTGCAAATGCAGTTTTAGGACATGTTGGTCTTCCTAAACATGGGCATAGAAGGCATGGTAAGGACATAGGATTAATTCTACATCTTTCAGGTAGTACTGTATGGAGTCCTGATCCAAATGCAAAGGTGCTGGTAAACACAGTTGAAAATGCTCTAAAAATGGGCGCAGATGGAGTGTCTGTTCATATAAATATTGGCGCTGAGCATGAGGCGGAGATGCTAAGGGATCTTGGCATGGTCAGTGTTGCATGTATGGACTGGGGCATGCCTCTTCTTGCAATGATGTATGCACGAGGGAAAAAGGTTAAGAGTGAATCGGATGTTGAAGGAGTTAAACATGCGGCAAGGATTGCGGCAGAATTAGGTGCAGATATTGTTAAGGTTACATACACAGGTTCAAAGGAAACTTTTGCCGAGGTTGTTGCAGGATGTCCGATACCGGTAGTTATTGCCGGCGGAGAAAAAGCATCTAATGATAGCGAAGTGCTTGAAAATGTTAAAAACTCGTTGGAAGCAGGTGGAGCAGGAGTTTCTATTGGAAGAAATGCGTTTCAGCACAAGAGCCCCAAAAAGATGGTTGAGGCAATATGTAAAATTGTGCATG
>CAZMXO010000026.1:0-12306 GCA_964570265.1 uncultured bacterium | reverse complement strand
GAGCAACAGAGCCTGAAACAGCAACAGTAGTAGGGAATAATAATTTTTTAATGGCGTACACACATGTGGCTCATAATTGCAAGGTATGTAATGGAGTTACAATGGTCAATTTTTCAGGATTGTCCGGACATAGCGTATTGGAGGATGGGTGCGTACTGGCGGGTATGGTAGGTATTCATCAAGGTGCAAGGGTTGGCAAGCTTGCTATGGCAGGAGGCTTATCTAAAGTGGTTAAGGACATTCCTCCATTTGCAAGGGCAGATGGTCATCCTACAAGGATATATGGACTGAATACTATAGGACTAACTAGGAACAACGTACCTGCTCCGGTTATAGAAAAGCTCAAGAAGGCTTATAAAATCTTGTTTAGGTCAGGTATGAATACAACTCAGGCTCTAAAAAAAATTGAGGAAGAAATTCCCTTAGTAGATGAGCTACAATATCTTATAAATTTTATTAGAGCGTCTGACAGAGGTATATGTAAATGAGAGATGTAATAACCAGTTCTAGGATTGGCTTGATCTCAGGGAAAGGGAAGTTTCCCATTATTTTAGCTCAAGAAGCTAAGCGAAGGGGCATGAAAGTAGTTGCTATTGCATTAAAAGAAGAAACAAATGCTGAGTTGGAAAAGTATGTAGATAAAATATACTGGCTAAGCGTTGGAGAGATGAAAAAAGGTTTGGATATTTTAGTCAAAGAAGAGATAAAGGAAGTCTTTATGGTAGGCAAGGTGGAAAAGAGCCTGCTGTTTAAAAATATTCCAAGAGACGGTATGATATCTAATCTCATTAAACTTGCGACTGATAAATTAGATAATACACTTTTAAAGGCAGTATCAAATAAGCTGGCCGAGTTGGATATAAATCTTCTGGATTCTACTATACTTATTAGACCTCTTCTACCTCAAAAAGGCGTGCTTACGGAAAGAAAGCCAACACAGAAAGAAATGGATGATATTAATTTTGGGCAAAAAATGGCCAAATCAATCGCAGCGTTACAGATAGGACAGACAGTTATTGTGAAAGACAAGTCTGTCATTGCAGTAGAGTCAATAGAAGGGACAGACGAGACAATTAGACGAGCCGGCGTGTATTGCAAAAAAGGCATAGTTATGATCAAAGTCAGCTGGCATAATCAGGATATGCGGCTTGACGTTCCTACAATTGGTCCGGATACTATCAAAATTTTAAAAGAAGTCAATGCATCGGCGATAGCTATAGAAGCGCAGAAAACTATCATTTTGGATATAGAAGAATCCATTAACATTGCAAATCGCGCCGGAATTTGCATGGTTGCATTTTAAATATATGAATCCTTCAATTTTATTGCAAATTTTTGTTCTGCTTCTTGCGGTAGTAGTGCACGAGGTTGCTCATGGCTGGGTAGCTTACAAATGCGGAGATTCTACTGCGCATGATATGGGTCGACTTACTCTTAATCCTCTTCCGCATATTGACCCATTCATGACTATAATAATGCCTATTTTAACATACTTTACAATCGGATTTCCGGTCGGAGGGGCAAAACCAGTTCCCATTAATCCTAATAATTTTAGGAATTCTAAAAGAGATATGATTCTCGTTTCCCTTGCCGGATGCGCTTCAAATTTTATAGCGGCGATTTTTTTTGCGCTTCTTATAAGATTGGGAATTACAAAAATAATGCCTGCTTTTACTATGTTGTGTATCTATGGTGTGCTAATAAACATTCTTTTAGGTGTATTTAATCTTATTCCAATACCTCCGTTAGACGGTTCAAAGATATTAATGTCAATCCTGCCGTATAGGCAAATGATGACTTACTTAAAATTTGAGCGGTTTGGATTTATTTTGATAATCTTATTTCTCTATGCAGGATTGTTTAGACTGATTGTTAGTTATGTTATTATGCCTTTAGCCTCTTTAATGACTGGTATGGAATTGAGATCATGAATGAAAAAAAGAGAATTTTAACAGGAGATAGACCGACAGGGCAGTTGCATATTGGACACTTATTAGGTGCTCTGCAGGATCGTGTAGAGCTTCAGGATGAATATGATACATTTGTAATAATTGCTGACGTACAGGCGTTAACTGACAATTTTAAAGATCCCCAAAAAGTGCGAAGCAATATTTTTGAAGTTGCAATTGATAACCTTGCTGTTGGTATGGATCCAAATAAGTCAACCATTTTTATTCAATCTCTAATTCCTGAAATAGCAGAACTAACTGTTTTTTATTCTAATCTGGTTACAATCGCTAGGTTGGAGAGAAATCCGACAGTTAAAGATGAGATTAAACAGAAAAAGAATTTATTTGGAGACAATGTAACATTTGGGTTCTTAGGATACCCAATTAGTCAGGCAGCAGACATTACTGCGTTTCAAGCTGATTTGGTGCCAGTAGGTGATGATCAATTGCCTCAAATTGAGTTGACGAGAGAAATTGTTAGAAAATTCAATCAAATTTATGGGCAAACACTAAAGGAGCCGGAACCTAGAATAGGCCGATTCCCCAGAGTTAAAGGATTAGATGGGAATAAAATGAGCAAGAGCTTGAATAATGCTATATATCTAGCTGATTCTCCTGAAATAATTGAAAAGAAAATTCTCTCAGCAATAACTGATACAGAGAAGATTCGTCTTAATGACAAAGGTCATCCTAATATTTGCACAATATATCATTATCATGAAATGTTTAGTGTTGAGGAATTAGAGACGATTGGAAATGAATGTAAAAATGGAGATAGAGGCTGTGTTCAATGTAAAAAACAACTGGCTCAAAATATAATCAAAAAGTTATCTCCTATTCGAGAAAAGAGGTTATACTATCAGGATAGAAAAAAACTTGTTGAAGAAATTTTACATGAGGGAACTAAAAAAGCGCGACAAGTTGCGCAAGCTACTATGTCAGAAGTTAGAGAAGCAATGAAACTATACAGTGGAGTATCTTAAATGAATATTGATAAATTAAGAAAAGTAATAGATGAAGTGGATGCAAAGATTTTAGACCTGTTGAATCAAAGAGCAAAAACGGCAGTAGCTATTGGTAAAGAAAAACAAAAAAAACAGTTAAAAACATATGATAAGCTTCGTGAAGATAAGCTTATTGAAAAACTTATTTCGAGAAATGAAGGACCTTTATCGAAAAAAACAATTGTTACCATATATCGTGAGATACTATCTGCATGCCGCAGTTTGCAGTTCTCTGTTAAAGTAGCGTATTTGGGGCCAAAGGCTTCTAATACCTACATTGCTGCAAGAAAGAGATTTGGAGCATCTGTTGATTTTGTTCCTGTTAATACTATTTTTGATGTCTTTAGAGAAGTTGAAAAAGACAAAGCGCATTTTGGGATTGTTCCTGTTGAAAACTCCACAGAGGGAATAATTTCCTATACGTTGGATATGTTTTTTAACTCTGAGCTTAAGATATCCGGAGAAGTGAGCTTGCCTATTACTCATAATTTGTTAGCAAAAGGTTCTAAAAAAGGAATTAAACGTGTGTATTCTCATCCGCAGGCTCTTGCACAGTGTAGAACATGGATAAGTAATAATCTGTCTACTGTTCAATTTATAGAAACATCCAGCACTGCGGAGGCAGCAAAGATGGCGTCTCAGTCAAAACAGAATGGAGCAATAGCCAACGAACTTGCAGCCGAAGTATATAATTTAAACATATTAGAGCAGCATATCGAAGATTCAGAAACTAATTTGACGCGGTTTCTGGTCATTAGTAAAGATATTAGTGAAAAATGCAAGCATATGAAGACTTCTGTCATGTTTTTTGTAAAAGATGAGCCTGGTTCACTCTATAATACGCTCGAAATTTTTAAAAAACATAATATTAATTTGACAAAGGTTGAATCACGGCCATCCAAGCAGAAAGCATGGGAATATATCTTTTTTATTGATTTCAAAGGGTACTGTAAGGATAAGGAGGCGGAATTTGCGCTAAAGGAATTAGGGGAAAAGTGTATTTCTTTAAAAGTTCTGGGTTCATATCCTGTTGACACCAGCATGTAAATTTGTTAAAAAGCATGCGTGTATGAGGCAAGAACGTATCAGCAATTAGTAAGAGAGGACGACTTAGTAATAACGAGAGTAATTGCTAAGGAAACAGAGCTCTTTATTAAAGCGTGCGTGGATTTGGAAGAAGAAGCTTTAACTTCCTTATTGAAATACCGTAAGAGTATAGAGGATTATATTAAACAGGATCCTTTATTTGAGACAGCATTATCTCCATATACTGTGAATGATGATGCTCCTGAGATAGTGAAAGAAATGGCTCTACAGGCAAGCAAGGTTAATGTTGGTCCTATGGCATCAGTTGCCGGGGCAGTTGCAGAATATGTAGGAAGAGATCTTATTAAATTTAGTGACGAGCTTATCATAGAGAATGGTGGCGATGTGTATATGAGTAGCAAAAAAACGAGAAATATTTGCATTTTTGCCGGAGAGTCCATTTTTAGTGAAGACATAAAAATTAAAATAGAATCTCAACGCATGCCAATAGGTGTCTGTACATCAAGCGGCTTAGTAGGGCATTCCATGAGTTTTGGAGCTGCGGATGCAGTTACTGTTCTATCTAAGTCAGCTGTTTTTGCAGATGCTGCAGCTACAGCTATAGCAAATATGGTAGAAACAGAGAAAGACGTGGAAAACGTCTTGAGTTTTTCAAAAAAAATCCACAATCTTAAGGGAGTTATAATTATAAAAAATAATACTTTAGGTGCGTGGGGAAATTTTCAAATTGAAGAGGGGAGGGGAGAGATAGAGTGCCAAAAATCAGGGTACGAAAAGATGAACCAATTGATAAAGCGCTAAGACGGCTAAAAAGGAAGATGGATAAAGAGGGAATAATAAGACAGATAAGACAACTTGAACATTTCGAGAAACCGTCTCAAAAGAAGCGCAGAAAAAAGCTCAAAGCCAAGAAAGACGCTTTCAATAGAAATAGAAATAAGGATCAGTAATGGGGCTGTTTTTTCTTATTATCACTATAGCGTTGATTTTTTTGATATGGGAGATTGCTTCAGTTGCCCTTTCAATCACGGGGCTGGCGCATGACAAAGCTCGTTTTCAAGCTCTTTCTGCTTTGACCGGAACAGGTTTTACAACGAGAGATTCTGAGCTTATAGTTAGTCATCGCCAGCGTAGGGCAATTGTCATGGCGTTAATGATTCTTGGGAATGTAGGTATTATATTGATTCTTTCAAACATTATTGTTTCCAAGACTACAGTGTATTTATTTCTAAAACTAGGCATTCTTTCTGCATTGCTGTTTCTCCTATATAAAATAGCTTCTCATAAAGGACTAATGCGTAGGTTAAAGGTAAAGATAGAGGAGAGATTACTTAAAAGCGCTGTGTTTGAGAAGAAAGCAATAGAAGAAATTCTTAATTTAGCTCAAGGATACGGCGTTGTGGAACTGAATATAAAAGAAAATTTTCCTTATATCGGGCATACACTTGCAGAATCGCCTTTAAGGGAAAGTGACATATTAGTCTTAGCAATAGATAGGGATGGAATAACTATTCCAGCGCCAAAAGGTCAGAGAAAAATACAGATAGGGGATACATTGATTTGTTATGGTAAATTGGCTAGCGTAAAGGAATTAATTAGTCAACAAATATCAAAAAAAGGGAAAAAAGTTGGATAGGTTGAATTTAATAAAGGATCTGTCAGTTACTAATAATACAAAGATGGTTTTGTTGGTTCTTGACGGGCTTGGAGGTCTGGGCTTAGAAGCAGGAGGGAAGACAGAGCTGGAAACAGCAAATACCCCTAATATTGATCTGCTTGCAGAATCAGCTGCTTTGGGAATGACTGATCCAATAATGGCTGGAATAACCGCTGGAAGCGGTCCTGCGCATCTTGCGCTTTTTGGATACGATCCGATCAAATATGCAATAGGCAGAGGAGCTCTTGGAGCGGCAGGGATAGGATTTAATATGCAGGAAAATGATTTAGCGGCTAGAATTAATTTTGCTACGGTTGATAATGATGGATTGATAACGGATCGCAGAGCCGGTCGTATTGCAACGAATGAAAGCTCTCAGTTATGCGAATTGCTGGAAAAAGTAGAAATTAAAAATATTGAGATATTTGTAAAATCGGTAAAAGAGCATCGTGCAGTAGTAATATTTAGAGGATCCGAACTATCTGATAAACTTTCGGATTCCGATCCTCAAAAAACAGGCGTGCAGTCTAAAGAAGTAGTTGCTTTAGATGAGTGTGCTGAAACTACTGCCATTTTGGTAAACGAATTTATTCATAAAGCGCAAAATATATTGGCTGATAAATATCCTGCAAATGCAATATTATTAAGAGGATTTGCAAAAAAACCGGGATTATCTCAGATGAAGGATGTATATAAGTTGCATGCTGCTGCTATTGCAGCTTATCCTATGTATAAAGGACTGGCTCAGTTCGTCGGTATGGAGATACTTCCAACAGGAGGCAGTATTAGAGAGGAATTTGAGACTTTAAGAACTAATTTTAATAGATTTGATTTCTTCTTTATCCATATAAAGGCAACTGATAGTTCAGGAGAGGATGGCGATTTTGATAGAAAGGTAAGCGTTATTGAAGAGGTTGACAAAAATTTAGCGCTTATTACTGATCTTAAACCCGATGTTCTAGCTATAGCAGGTGATCATTCAACCCCTGCTTTCTTAAAATCACACAGCTGGCATCCTGTTCCATTTTTACTGCATTCAAAATACTGCAGACCTGATGACGTAAAACATTTTGGAGAAACAAGTTGTTCAAGAGGTGGTTTAGGCAAATTCCCAGCGCTTGACATAATGTCTTTAATGATGGCTAATTCGTTAAGATTAACAAAATATGGAGCATAAAAACATGAAAGTTTTAATTACAGGAATTACCGGTTTTGTAGGCAGCCATCTTGCTGATTATGCATTAACAAAGGAGAAAGTGGAGGTATATGGAACTATAAGGTGGCGTAGTAAAACAGAAAACATTGAGCATATAAAGGATAAACTCCATTTGATTCAGTGTAATCTTAGCGATGCGTCTTCTGTGAACGATCTGATCGCAGACATAAAACCCGACAAGATATTCCACTTAGCTGCGCAAAGTTTTGTTCCAACTTCATGGAACAGTCCTGCAGAAACTTTGACTACAAATATTATCGGAGAATTAAACATATTTGAAGCCATTAGAAGATCAAAGATTAATCCATGGATGCAGATTGCAGGTTCCTCGGAAGAATATGGTATGGTTTATCCTGAAGAGACGCCTATTAAAGAGACAAATCCATTGAGACCGTTGAGCCCTTATGGAGTAAGCAAGGTTGGGCAGGACCTTCTGGCTTACCAGTATTATATGAGTTACAAACTTAATGTTGTCAGAACAAGAGCTTTTAATCACACAGGACCAAGGCGTGGAGATGTATTTGTTTGTTCTGAATTTGCAAAACGAATAGTAGAAATAGAAAAAGGGAAAAAAGAGCCTGTAATTCTTGTTGGAAATCTCGAGGCTCAGCGGGATTTTACAGATGCCCGCGATATAGTAAAAGCTTACTGGTTGGGGTTGGGAAAATGCAAACCGGGAGAGGTTTATAATATCTGTACAGGCAAAGCATATAGAATTAGCGAGGTTCTGGATATACTAATTGGTTTATCAAGGGTAAAAGTAGAGGTAAAAAAGGATCCTGCAAAGATGAGACCTTCAGATGTTCCATATCTTGGCGGAGACAACACTAAGTTTAGAGATGCAACCGGATGGAAGCCGGAGATTCCTTTTGAGAAGACCATGAATGACCTGTTAAATTACTGGCGGGAGAAGGTTTAATAATTTACCTTTTAATATGATTACTCAGATCTGCCAATTCGGACATTGATAGACTTTCTGCGCGAATGTTTGTTGATAGATTAAGATGCTCAAAGACTTTTTCTATTTCCTCTCTATTGATTCCTAAGTTAGCATATCTTGATATTGCGTTTATGAACATTTTTCTTCTGTACATGAATCCTGCCTGAATGATATCGAAAAACAGTTTTTCATTTTTTAATTTAACAGGCGGTTCCTCTAAAAAAGTGAATTTTACCAGAGCGGAACATACATCCGGCTGAGGATAAAAAGCAGTCTTTTTTATATATTTAACAATTTCTACTCTGCACCTATATTGGACAAAGATCGACAGGGAGCCATAAGCTTTTGATCCATGCTTAGCCGTAAGTCTTTGGGCTACTTCTTTCTGGATCGTTAGTATAAAAAATTCAGGACTTGGAATGATATCCAGAAGAAATAATATAATTGGTGTTGTAATATAATAGGGAATATTGCCTATTACTTTATAATTCTCGGGAATATTAAAACGAGTTTTTAAGATATCTTTATTAATGAATTCAATGTTATTATATTTTAAGAGCAAGTTCCTTGAAATATCAAGCAGTTTTGTGTCTATTTCCATTGCTATTAGCTTTTTAGCCTTGATAGCGATAAGGTGTGTTAATGCTCCCAGTCCTGAGCCAATCTCAACTATAACATCGCTTTCTTTAATATTGAGAGTGTTAATTATTATATCAGCTATATTCCTGTCTATAAGGAAGTTCTGCCCAAACTTTTTTTTTGGACGAAGATTGTGTCTTTTGAGTTCTTCTTTAATACTATTTGGCGAGAAGAAATTCATTGCTTGGGAATAGATTGTTTTATAATAGCCATATTTGAAGCCATTTTAATCGCTTCTATCAAACTTTCTTCATTTGCAATGCCTTCTCCTGCTATATCATATGCTGTTCCGTGATCAGGAGATGTTCTGATAATTGGAAGTCCTATTGTTACATTAACTCCTTTGCCAAAGGAAAGCATTTTAAATGGTATAAGTCCCTGGTCATGATACATTGCCAAAATGAAATCATATTTTTTATACTCACAATTTCCAAAAAATGCATCAGCAGAGAAAGCACCTTGAATATTTACCCCTTTTTTTAAAGCCTCATCAATTGCTGGTATGATTTCCGTTATTTCTTCGTTTCCAATAGCGCCTCCATCTCCACAGTGAGGATTTAGACTAAGTACCGCAATACTTGGCTTATGTATGCCAAACAAAAAACTATTCTGCTCAATCAACTCAATTGTATCAATTATATATTGTTTTTTTATTAATTTATTAATGTTCTTTACTTGAGTGTGCCGTGTCAGGGGAATAATGCGGATTTTTTCACTAGATAGAACCATTGCATATTTATGTGTATTTGTGAGTGTTGCTAAAAATTCTGTCTGTCCTCTAAATTGAATACCTGCGGCATTAATTGCGTACTTATTTACAGGGGCAGTTACAACTGCATCAATCTTCTTATTAAGAGTAAATACAGCTGCGTCTTTTAAAAATTCAGTAGCTGCTTTGGCTTGTATAGGGTTTGGTTTGCCAAGTATTATATTTTTTAATTTTAAATTTTGTGGATTAAACAAGTATGCTTTATCAGAGTCGTTTTTAATGTCTGACGGATGATTTATTGTTTCTATTTTATAGACGGAGCCTATTTTTTTAGTTTTATAGAGGGCTTTCTCAATTCCGATTATAACAGGAGTACAGCGCTCGTAAACTTGTTTATTAGCCAGAGCCTTTACGACAACCTCTGGTCCAATTCCTCCCGGATCGCCAAGTGTAATTGCAATTACAGGTTTTTTCATAAAACTTCCTATAAAAAAATTCCCCGCCAAATGCCGTCTAAATAAGACCATTTTGAAGCCGTTAGGACCACGTGGGTGCTCGCTTAGAGCCAATGCAAGTGCATTGAACACCTAAATATAAGCTCCCATTTTCTTATTGTTGGCTCAAAATAACCAAACTTATAACAAACACAGCAGGGAATACTGAATCAGTATAACACAATTTATAATTATTTAAAGGGAAAATTTATATTTCCAGATTTATTTTATCGATTTTTTCAATTATATCATCAATTTTTCGTGCACGTTGTTTGGTTTTTTCTTTATATGAAAGGAATTCTTCTGTAATAAACAGAGCAGCCCAAGTAGTTATTTGAAGGGATGATGCTATATGTGTATTGTTAGAGATTTCGCTTATCTTATTATTTAGATATTCCTCAATTTTGTGAATTTCGGACGGATCCTTATCAGTCTTAACTTTATACTCTGTGCCAAGTACATTGATTTTTATCTGTCGTTGATCAGACATATGAGAAGTTTACTATCTCTTGGTAAATTGGAATTTCTTACGCGCACCCTTTTGTCCGTATTTCTTTCTTTCTTTCTTTCTCGGATCACGGGTAAGGAATCCTGCTTTCTTTAAAGTATCCTTTAATCCTTCATCGGCCTTTACTAAAGCCCTTGATATACCATGGCGAACCGCACCTGCCTGACCAGCGCTTCCTCCGCCTTTAACACTTGCTAAGATATGATATTTTTCAAGAGTATCTGTAGCTTGAAAAGGCTGACATATAATTATGCTTAATGTATCATTTTCAAAATAATCCTTGTAAGGTTTTTTATTGATTATTATTTCTCCCTTTCCATGAATTAATCTTACACGAGCGACAGATGTTTTTCGTCTGCCAGTGCTATAGAGTACGGGTTTTGCTTTTGCCACAATAGGGTCTCCTTTATATTTCCATTTCTTCTGGAATAGGAACAGGTTTTTGAGCTTCCTGATGATGTTCTTTGTCTGGATAAACCTTTAATTTTGTCAACATCTTTTTACCTAGCCTATTTTTAGGAAGCATGCCTTTAACAGCTCTTTTTATAACTTCTCCAGGATTTTTTTCCATCAAGTCAAAAAGACGCGTCTCTTTAAGTCCTCCCGGATATCCTGAGTAGTGATAATAAACTTTTTGTTCCAGTTTTTTACCTGTTAGGCGAACTTTAGCCGCATTAATAACAATTACATAGTCTCCAACATCAGCATGAGGGACATATATAGGTTTATGTTTTCCACTGAGTATAGTTGCAACTTTGGATGCCAATCTACCTAGAACCTTATCTTCTGCGTTTAAAATATACCATGCTTTTTCCGTATCATTTATTTTAGGAATGAATGTTTTCACTATCTTGATCTCCTATTACCTGTTTCTCTAGAAACTTATCTTCGTTAAAGTCAGGGGCATATATTGCGTTTTTTATCTCCTGTACCGTATGCAATTTTTGCATATAATTTAATAATCTTAATCGTTTCAGTGTTTTATCCTTTTTAAATAATTTCTTTCCTTGAGGTGTTTCAGCATCCACCTCAATAAGTCCGGTCTGAATATAATTTTGAACTGCGAAAAAAGAAATCTCTGTCTCCTTTACAATATCTCTATCTTCAACATAACCTCTTCGTTTTCTCTCCTCAACAGGCACATTTAATGCTTGAAAATCCCCACTTTTTCTCATATCTCTATCGGTTTTAATAGCCATAAACTTGGACTCCGTTATTTCTTAACTGTGATTACTTCGTCAATAATACCATACTGTTTAGCTTGTTCAGCCGACATAAAAAAATCTCTATCCGTATCAGTATTTATTTTTTTTATAGACTGTCCTGTATGCTTCGAGAGAATTTTATTCACTTTATCTTTTAAATCAAGCATTTCTTTCGCATGGATATTAATATCCGACACTTGTCCCTGCATACCGCCTGAAGGCTGATGGATAAGTACACGTGCATTTGGAAGAGACATTCTTTTTCCTTTTGTCCCCGCAGCAAGTAATATTGCAGCAGCGCTTGCTGCCTGTCCCATACAAATAGTAGAAATGTCTGATTTCACGAACTGCATAGTATCATATATTGCTAACCCCGCAGTAGCGACTCCTCCGGGACTGTTTATGTAAATAGTTATGTCCTTATCCTGATTTTCAAATTCCAGATACAATATTTGCGCAATCACGACATTAGCTACATTATCGTCTATAGGTGTTCCAATAATTATATTTCTGTCTTTTAGTAATCTTGAATAAATGTCATACGCGCGTTCGGTTCTGCCCGTCTGCTCTATTACCATTGGAATTAAACTCATAATATTCCTCCATCAGACTACTTGCCTGTAGCAATCGTTAATTTTAAATTGAAATTTTGGCGTTTTCATATATAAAGTCAAGGATTTTTTGTCTTTTCATTTGCCTTTGTATATAGTCAATGTAATTGTCCATATTAGCTGTTTTATTAGCGCCTGCAAGATTCTGGAGTTTCTGTCTAGCCTCTTCTTCACTAACATCCAATTTTTCTTTTTCAGCAATCTCCTCCAGAATAAGCATTTTCTTTACGTCTTTGGTTGCTTCTTTTGAATATTTCTCTTTCCATTTGTTCTTATCAGTGTCTTTTTCTTTTCTACTGGTACCTATATAGTCTATTTGTTTATCTA
>CAZMXO010000025.1:0-12625 GCA_964570265.1 uncultured bacterium | reverse complement strand
CTTCCATCCGGCAGAATTGGGTAGTTAAGATCTTTAAAATTTGACCTTTTCTCAAGTTAATTCATGGCCATGGATGACCTCTTCGATCTTCTGCAATGTACTTATATGATTGATCATGGACTTGGAAACATTGCTGATAATCTGATGCATGGATCGCCGAGCTTCGTAAAAACTTTCCTTATGTTCCCTTGCGCTGGTGTTAATAGATGTTTGACTTGCCTGTATCAAAATCTCCACAAGAACATCGTTTAGTCTGTAATACTGATGGATAACAAAAGCAATCAGGAGTAGGTATTTATTGTCCTCTCTCCTAGATATTTGAAAAATCTGTGATTTGATCAAAAACTGAGCATAATAGCTAATAACTTCCGGTGCCAAATGCAAATAGTCTATAATAGGTTCAAGTTTACGGAAAAGGGCTTTAAGACATTCCATGTCATGGATGTTCTCTCTTATTTTAGAGGGCTTTGTAGACTGGTTGCTTTTTTTAAGCAGGGTAACTTTATACCGCTTGATCTTTAAATCTTGTTTTTCCTCTAAGCAAATTTCCTCAACTGAACATTATAACCTTCTGGTAACAAATTCTACGTCTTTCCTATGAAATTTTTTAGCGACAAAAAATTTGTTGACTGCCTTGAAGTATCCGAATTGCAAAACAAAGCCTGCTTTATTTGTGGGAGTTTTAAAGCTCTCCACCAGTTCAATAGTCCATTTTGGTAAGGCAAAGAATCGCTTTCTATCTTCTCCAGTAAATTCTGGAGGAAAGTCAAAAACTTTCATATCACGTTGGCTGAGAATTTTGAGGTGCGTAGCCATATCCAAATCCTACTTTATCGTCTAATTGATTATAGTAGACAATAATTGTGAAGAAAAACTCATTTTTATCAGACTTTTTTTGCCAGACATGTACAGAGAAAAGGATGAAAACAATAGCACATCTACAAGTGCCCACAGATAAGCAGAGTTTAGATAGCTAAAGGTTGCCGAACCCTTGACTATGCGCATAAATAAGGAATAACAAAGGAAATTAGGGGCAAAATTCTGAAATCCTATGAAGGATTTCCCCTAAATGTTTAATTTTATCCCCTATTTTGGATATTCAAAGCAAAGGTAATATAGTGCTTTTTCATCTTCATCTATCTCGGGAAATCTACCTATCGGCTCTAGAAAGTGATTATCTGTCTTATCGTCATTTACTTTTGAGACCTCTCCCATAAGAACCTTTCCTTTGCCATCTTCTGCATAGAAAGTGTGGTATAATCTTTTTGGTAAGGATATACTCTCTCCAGGCGTAAGTCTCACTATTTCTCCGGGAGAAAATTGTTTTATAACCCCATCCAAAGAAACTCTTACAGGTTTATTTTTATCTAATCGCTCATTATCAGTGCAATTGTATAACTCAAGCAAAATATTGCCAGGTCCTCTATTTATAATATCTTCCATCTTTTTAAAATGAAAGTGCATTGGCGTTTTCTGACTTTCTTCAACAATCATTATTTTTTCCGCATACGGTTTTACATATTTCGGATTGCTATCGTTCCCATTTCTAAGTGTAAATAAAACGAGTCCAAACTTGCTAAAATTATCTCTTCCAAAATCTGTAATATCCCATCCAAGAAGATTATCTCTTATCTCGTTTACTTCATGCCCTTTATCTTCCCAATCTTTTGAAGTCCAGAATGCAAAAGGAGGAAGATAAAATTTTCTTTGTTCCAGAAATTCGATCGTATCTTTCAATATCATATTAACCTCTGACCTTTTCATCGCAATTCTCCTTAAAATAATTTAGGTCTTTATTCCCTGTATTCCATATTTTACAAACATATTAGCATATTTTGAAATCTTTATTGGATGTTTTCTCTCAGCTATCCTTTTTATATTTTTCAGTACCATTTTATTTGTAAAACCTGTTTGCTCTCTATGTTTTTTATCATCAATATGCTTCAGGTCACAGATTACAAAGTCTAGATATTTTAATAATTCTAATAACTTGGGAGAGGAAGCATTTGTTTCAATTGCTGTATGAAAGCCGTTATACTTAATAGCCTTAAGAAGCTCAATAAGAAACGTGAACTGACATGTTGGCTCTCCGCCTGAAATTGCAACGCCATAATCATTGATTAAATTTTTATATGGAATAATTTCATCTAATATTCTGCTAACATCTGTTTCTTTGCCAACAAGTTCCATTGAGCCGTCCAGCACAAACTTTGTACAGTCATAAGTGTTACATACTCTACATTTTTTAACATTTATGATAAATCTATTATCCTTTTTACTAATTGCGTTATATTTTAGAGTTCCCTTTACCATATCTTTATCTTTGCCTAAAACGATGTAGACATTGGATCAAGTTTTGGGATAACGTCATTAAGGAGAATATCGGGAGATAGATATCTCGCATCAACATACTGACCATGAATTCTTAGGATAACTGGATTTGAATATCTTTTTGGATGCTTTGCTACATCAAGAAGTACTTTCGTTAGCCCTGACATAAAGTTAACATATTGCCAACATATTGTCAAAAACTGGAGTTTCCCCATTTTTTGATGATAGGAATTATAACATCAATAATATCAGTAGGTTATGGAAGTTAGTAGGTGGAAATAGAGAATACTAGCAAAACAGCAGAAAAATTAAAAGCATAGATCAGCTATGTTTCAATTTTGCCGTCACTTATGAATAAATTTTTTGGGAAAACTCCAGTTATGAAACACTTGACAGCTTTTCTAAGATATGCTACTTTTATAATCAGCAAACTTATATAGATAACTATAAATGCAAGAGAAATAATGGAGAATATAATACGTATAGATAAAGAGGATTCTCTGCCTATATATGCTCAAATAAAGCAAAAGATAAAAGCCAAAATAAAAAATAAACAATTGAACCCGTTTGATCGCATCCCTTCAGTTCCTGAAATGGCAAGAATGTGCAGGGTCAGTCCTATGACTATTCGGCATGCCTATACAGAATTAGTAAATGAAGGGCTTTTGTTCTGCGAACATGGCAAGGGTACTTTTGTGGCTGATTTTAAAAAGGTAAGCAAAAACGCAGGATATTTGATGACTAAGAGCGTAGGGCTTATTGTTCCTGATATTATGAGCAATGTCTTTCCCAAAATTGTCAAAGGCGCTGAGGATGTAGCCAACAACAGAGATTATAGTATTATTATTTGTAATACGGAGGACAGATCTGAAAAACAGGTTGAATATCTTCAAAGAATACGAGAGCAAAAAATATCGGGTTTAATCATTACCCCTATTGCCCACGCATCAGAATCTGTAGAGCATTACAAGCAGTTGCAAAGAGACGATATCCATTTTGTGTTTATTAACAGGTTTATCCCTGAGATTAAAACAGATTATGTTATTAGTGACAATGTTATGGGTGGTTATCTGGCCACAATTCATCTGATTGAGTTAGGTCATCAAAGAATTGCCTATATTTCAGATCCGAAATACATTGTTGCTGAGCAGAGATTGGAAGGATATAAAAAAGCCATGGCTGAAAAGGGGATAAGTTTTGACGAATCACTGGTTCGTTTCGCTGGTTTACGTGAGAAAAGGCCAGGTTATAAATATATGAAAGAATTTATGAAATCGAATAATCGCCCGACAGCGCTTTTTGCCTTTAACGACCGCATAGCAAAAGAAGCCTGCGAAGCAATCCTTGAGTTGGAATTAAGAGTACCTGATGACATTTCTGTAATTGGATATGATGATTCTCTTATTGCCATAACACTGCCTGTGCCTCTGACTACTGTCGCCTATCCATCTTATGAGACCGGTAGATTAGCTGCGGAGATACTTTTAGATAAAATAGAGGGAAAACAGCACGGAATTCAGCAGCATGTGTTAAAACCCAGATTAGTGGTAAGGGCATCATGCGGAGCAAAACGATGAAAAGAGAACAGAATGAATTCTAAGGAGAGGGTTATTACTACTCTAAATGGTGATATTCCCGACAGGGTGCCAATTGGTGAGTATGCAATTGATTTTGATACGGTTGAGAAGATTATAGGACATGAGACATATCTCAGAGCAAAAGCCAAATCACAAATCGCTTTCTGGGAAAATAGACATGAAGAAGTTGCTGAAAGTTATCTAAAAGATCAGATAGAATTACATGAGAAGCTTGAACTTGATATTCTTAATTTGAACGCTGATGCAACCTGGCAAATACCAACTCCTACGGATGAGGCAGCACCTAGGAAAGTTAATGATACAACATGGGAGGATAAATACGAACGTGTTTTCAAGTATTCGGACATAACAAAAGACATTACCTGTGTTAAAGACCCGGTGATGGAATCCATGAAGTTTTCTGTCGAAGATTACAATAAAGAACCACGTCTTTCTGTTCGGGATGAGCGTTCATGGAAGATTATTGACAGAGTTATTCAGCGGTTCAAGAAAGAGAAATTTATATGTGGCCCTTCTGGAGACGAAATTGGCATAGTATTTCTTGGTGGTATGGAAAGAGGGTGTATAGAACTGATACAGAATCCTGATGTAATAAAAGTTGCGACATCTTTTATGTTAAAACAGCAAAACCTTGATGATGAAGTGATGGTACATCCTGGCGTTGATGCTATTCTTTGGGGAATAGATTTTGGCTATAAGACTGGCCCATTTATTAGCCCTGATATGTTCAGGGATTTTTTCCTCGAGGCTAATAAAGCAAGAGTTAATAATTTACACAATAAATACGGGAAAAAAGTGGTGAAACATTGCTGCGGCAATAACTGGGCATTGTTGGATTTTTTTATTGAAATTGGATACGATGCTTATCAATCAGTTCAGGCAACGGCAGGCATGGATATATGTGAGGTAAAAAAGCTTTATGGAGATAAGGTTACACTCTGGGGTGGAGTTGCTCTTGAACACCTTATCAGTGGCACTACTGATGATGTCCGCCGTGATGTAAAAAAAGCAATGGAATGTGCCAAACCGCATGGACGTTTTATCCTCGGCTTAAGTCATTCCATAGCTGTAGGCACAAAATATGATAATTACATGGCAATGCTTGATGAATATCATGAACTCTCTTAGGAGGTGTAAATTGTGCAATAAATATGAAATGCAAAAAATTTGAGAAAAAAAAGGAGCAATATCATGTCTGAGAAAAAACGGTTGGTATACCTTAATGGTCAATTTGTGCCTGAGTCCGAGGCAAAGATCTCAATCTTTGATTCAGCTCTTATGTTTGGAGATATGATTTTTGATATGACCAGATCTTTTAATAAGAAACAGTTTGTATTAAGGGAACATATCGACAGGATTTATGCCGGTGTTAAGATGCTTAAAATCCCTCTTGAGATGACTCCTGAACAAATGGAAGAAGCGGTTTATGAAACAATAAAGAAAAACGAGCCGGCCTTTAACGAAAATGATGAGCACAGGGTAATGGTAGATATTACCAGAGGTTTGCTCTCGATGTATGCCAATGTTTTAGGCGGCAAGTCTGAGCCTAATGTTATTATCAGTGTTTTTCCGGTCAAATGGACAGTCTCAGCCCTTGCTCCCCTTTATGATTCAGGTGTTCATGCCGTATTCCCCTCTCAGAGAATGATACCTGCTGATCTGCTTGATCCAAAAATTAAAAATCGCAGCAGGATACATTATCTGATGGCGAATCTAGATGTCGCGCTTGTAGATGATCCGACGGCTTGGGCGCTCCTAATAGATCCTGACGGATTTATTGCCGAAGGGACCGGGTCGAATTTTTTTATAGTAAAAGACAATAAACTCCTTACTCCTGAACCAAGAAATATTCTTCGTGGTATAAGACGTAAATATACGATCAAGCTTGCTCGGGAAATGGGATTGGAAGTAATAGAATGTAATCTTAATAAATATGACGCCATAAACGCGGATGAGGCATTTTTTACTTCAACTGCTTTTACTTTAATGCCCTGTGTAAAGGTGCAGGGCAATCAGCTTGGAGACGGCAAACCCGGCCCCGTTACCAAAAAAATAATCAACGCATGGAATGAGCTTGTGGGACTGGATTTCATGGCTCAGGCAAAAGAATATCTTAAAGAGATGGGATCTGAAGGTTACAACGGAACAACAATGTACAGTTTTGGTGTGAAAGAAAAGAATAAATAATTAGACAAGGTTAATTAAAATGTCGCTTTCGGTAACTGAATTAAAAGCACAACCTGCTAAAAGGATTAAGACCAAATGGCGCAGGATTGTAACTGATATACCTGCTCCTGATTCACTGCCTGCAATCAAGGCATTGAAAGCAGTGGAACCTATTTCCATGCAGGGTATGCCTCCGATCCTCTGGAAAGAGGCAGAGGGGTTTCTTGTACGCGACGGTTATGGCAATCAGTGGATAGACCTGACCAGTGGAATAGTTATGGCTAATGCGGGACATAGCCACCCTAAAATCAGGCAAGCTATTCATGAGGCTGTAGACCGCAAACTGCTTTTCAGTTATGCCTTTCCGGCAGAGACACGAAGCAAATTACTGCAAAAGCTGGTATTCTTATCCCCTATTGCAAATTCCAAGGCACTTCTGTTCAGCGCAGGCACAGAAGCTACTGAATGCGCTATGTTGCTTATGCGGCGCCATGGCAAAGACATATCCAATCGCAAGGTGGGCATACTCAGCTTTCTGGATTCTTACCACGGCCGAACCTTGGGTGCGCAACTTGCCGCCAGCTCGCCCAATGCTGATGACTGGATTAGAAAAGAACAGGTCAGTCATTATCAGATTCCATTCCCTTTTTGTCCCCGATGTCCGTGGGGAAAGAAAAGGTATGATAACTGTGGCGAGTTTTGTTTTCAAAAGTGTTTAAACGATTTAAAACAACGAGGTATAGGTCCTGATAAAATTGCCGGTATAATTGCAGAACCTGTTCCAGGCTGGGCCACATGGCCTATGCCAAAAGATTTCTGTAAAACGTTGAAAAAATGGGCGGAGGAATACAAAATACTTCTGACCTTTGATGAAGTTCAGGCAGGCTGTGGCAGAACAGGCAAGTTTTTCGCTTTTGAACATCTTGGCATCATTCCAAATTTAATAACATTGGGTAAAGGGTTGACATCGTCTTTACCTGTTTCCGCAGTAATATGCCCTAAAGAGATAATTGATGAACTTGCTCCGGGTCAAATGTCCAGCACACACAGCGGTAACCCTGTTTGCGCAGCAGCAGCATTAGCATGTCTGGAAGTTATAGAAGAAGAAAAACTAATAGACGCTTCGGCAAAAACAGGCGCTGTTGTCTTAGAGCAATTGAAAAATTTACAGAATGAATTTCCCGAGCATTTCTTTTCCATTCACGGCAAAGGTTTGTTTATTTCAGCGCATTTAAAAAAGCCCCAAAATGGTGAACCGGATATAAAACTTGCGGATGCAATTGTTTATGAAGCGGTTCGTCGTGGGGTGATGATGTTTCCCACTGGCCGGGGATTTCTGAAGGTAACCCCGCCGCTATGCATCGAACCGGAGGCAGCTCTGGAAGCGGTGAATGTAATTCGTGACTGTTTTATGGATTTAAAAGATTGCGAGAACCATAAAAGGAATAAAAAAGAATAGAAAAAATAGGGGGAGTGGTATGTCGGATAATTTGAAGCAGTTAGAAGATTTGTTGAAACTCATTGAAGAGCGGATTGACCTGGAGCATTGCAAAAAGGTTGATGAACGTTATCGTGCAGTCTTTTCTTATGAGGCGATGGACCGACCGCCTCTGGTTATTCAGTCAGAATTTGGTAAAAACTGGAAACTGCCTGCGCCCTGGGACAAATTTAAACAATATCCATATCACTTAGCGTTTAATGATCCGGTTGCTATGATGCAGAACCAGCTTTTGGACCGGGTTGTGCCTGGTCTGATACTGAAAGATGATAACCCTTTAGCTATCCGTAACGATCACGGCACAGTTCAGATTGCCAGCATTTTGGGCGAGCAGTGGTATATGCATGAAGATAATTATCCATGGGTTGGTTCGTTGGGCTCTATGGAGACTGTCAAAAAACTGGTTGAAGAGGACAATGAGATTGACTTGCATGGCGGGGTTATGCCTCAGTCAGCAAAAACGCTCAAATTTTACACTGAGCAGCTTTCAAAGTATCCGCTATGCAAACAGGCTGTTCAGATATCACTGCCTGATTTACAGGGACCGATTGATACTGCTGATATTCTCTGGGGCTCAGAGATTTTTGCCGAGCTTCTGGCAAATCCGGAGCTGGTCAATGCGTTTCTGGACAAGATAACGAAGACAATGATAACTGTAGCGGAATACTACAGTCGATTTGCATATGACAGACTTGAGCCGTTTGCCAATACCCAACACGGCTATAATATTCCGGGCAGACTGCTTATCCGCAATGATTCATCAATTATGGTTTCACCTGATACTTATCGTGAGATGATTTTGCCGCATGATGCTAGGCTTCTCAAAGAAATTGGCACTGGCTCAATTCATTTTTGCGGCAACGGTCAGCATTTGATTGAGCCCATGCTTGAGATTTCTGAACTTCGTGGACTTGATTTCGGACAGCCTGAAATGATGGATATAAAGCGAATCTATGCGCTTTGTTCAGAGCGCAAGATAGTTTTAACCAATCTACACCCGAATCGTGAGGAATTAATTGGTAATCAGGCCGTGCGCAATTATCCGACTGGTGTGGTATTTCTGTATCACACAGAAAATATTGATGACGCCATTGAAGTTGTAGACAGATATAATGAGAGAGGGAAATAAGCATGAATACAATAAAAAATATTCGGCATACTGGAATAGTGGTTTCCGATATGGAAAAGTCATTAAAATTTTATCGCGACATTATGGGATTGAAACAGGTAATAGATTTTACTGAAGAAGGTAAATTTATAGATACTATCAGCAACCTGAAAGGTGTGCGCTTAAGAATGGTCAAACTTGTTGCTGAAGACGGCGGCATGATTGAACTACTCCATTATGCTTCACACCCTCAGCCTAAGTGTGGTGAAAATAAACTCTGTGAGCTTGGTCCTACGCATATTGCCTTTACTGTTGAAGACGTTGAGAAGGTTTATGCGGACTGGTCTGCCAAAGGCGTGAAATGCAATTCCAAGCCGGTTGTTTCACCGGACGGCAAGGCCAAATTATTTTTCTGTCAGGACACTGACGGTACCTTTTTGGAGATCGTCCAGATGTTGGAAGACTAAGCCATTTGGAAATATTGATTGGAAAACATTGTTGCAATGTAGAAAGGAGTAAGAATATGGTAAAAAATATGCTGTCTGTTGATCTCAAAGGAAAAATAGCACTCATTACTGGCGGTGCAAAAGGAATTGGTTATGCCATTTCAAAAGGTTTTGTAGCTAGTGGCGCCTCTGTGGCTGTAAATTATCTGAGCAGTGAAAAAAATGCTAAAGAACTGGTTGAGCAGTTTCAAGCTAATGGTATCCAAGCTGTTGCTATTAAGGCTGATATTACTGTGCCAGAGAATGTTGAGCACATGTTTGATCAGATAGAAAAGAAATTAGGAACCACAGTAGATATTCTGATTAACAATGCTGGAACTCAGATAGCGCTTAGTAGTGTAGAGGAGATGCCTATAGATGTTTGGAATAAGTCTCTGGCTCTCAATCTGACCAGCGCAATGATATGTGCCAAATGTGCTATACCGGGTATGAAAGGAAAAGGTTGGGGCAGGATTATTAACATTTCGTCAATCTCTGCCCGGTCTGGCGGCGGACCTGGCGGCACATCGTATGCCAGTGCTAAGGGAGGCATGAGTACTTTTACTAAAGGATTAGCAAAAGAACTTGGCCATTATGGCATTACAGTTAATGCTGTCGCCCCGGGAGTGATTCTTACTGATATACATAAAAAATTCTCAACTCCTGAAAGTCTTGAAAAACTGAAGATTCAGACAGCTTTGGGCAGACTCGGTCAACCAGAGGACATAGCAGGCGCAGTTTTGTTTTTGGCCTCTGATTCAGCCTCCTATATAACTGGAGAGACTATTTCAATAAATGGCGGATTAAGGATGGATTAAAAATAAAAGGGAGAAAGATGAAAGACTTTGGTGTATTAGTACCAGTTGTAACACCCTGTTCAAGAACAGGAGAAGTTGACATTGATGGATTGAAAGCTGTATGCACTTATGTGCTGGAATCTGGGTGTAAAGGCATTTTTGTTGCAGGGAGTACTGGCCGCGGTCCATGGTTTGACCTGAAGACAAAGACCAAAATCTGTAAAACTGTCAAACAGCATATTGGCAAACATGTTCCTCTTTTTGCAGGCTGTATGGCGTCAGGTCTGTCTGAAATGCTTGAGAATACACGGTCAATGGCAGATGCTGGAGCGCAGGTTGCTGTTCTAACTGCACCGGGTTATTTCAATTATAACCATAGAGAAATTGAGTCCATCTTTTTGCAATTTGCAGACGCCAGTCCGCTTCCGGTTATAATCTATGATATACCTGTATTTGCCGGAATAAAGCTGGATGTGCAAATGGTGTCACGCCTTTCCGAACATAAAAACGTCATTGGATTTAAGGATTCCAGCGCTGATATGGAACGGTTTAAAATCCTGCTCAAGCTTCTGGAAAACGAGCATGATTTTTACCTTCTTCAGGGCAAGGAAAACCTTATAGCTGATTCCTTGATTGACGGAGCATCAGGTGTTGTTGCAAGTCTTATTCATATTGATCCTATTCCTTTTGTCGAGCTCTGCCGCTCAGTTAAGAAAAGACACTATGATCTTGCACATAACATACAGGGGAAAATAACTGAATTAATAAATCTGATAAATTCTTGCTTTGCACGCAGACCGGAAGTATCCACGCTTTTTCAGTTTATCAATGCTGCGCTTAGACATCGAAGGATATGTGAAAATATTCTACTTAAACATGAAGGAGAGTGTCTCGACTGGATTAAAGACGAAGCATTGAAGGCAATAGAGATCTGCGCAGAAGCAAGGCAACTCATTAAAAATGGAGAAAAAATATGAAAGCAGCTGTTTATTATGGACCAGGTGACATCCGTGTTGAACAAAGACCTGAACCAAAGCCAACGAATGAGAATATAATTGTTAAGATACATTGCTGTGCAATCTGCGGTACTGATTTGAAACTGGCAACTGTGGGAAATCCTCGTTGTCATCCTCCAAGAATAATCGGGCACGAAATGGTGGGAAGTATTACGCATGTGGGTAAAGATATTAGGGGATTCTCTGTTAATGAGCGCATTACACTTGCTACAACAGTCGCATGCGGAACCTGTCAAATTTGCGCTCTTAACCTTGGCAATATGTGTCCCAGTGCTAAGCCTATCAGCTATGATTTTGACGGCGCTTTTGCTGAATATATAGCAATTCCTCCACAGGCAATTTCAGGAGGCAATGTGGTTAAAGTCCCTGACTCAGTTCCTGATGAGACTGCTTCATTGAGTGAACCTCTCAGCTGCGCAATCAATGCTCAGGAGCTTATTAATGTCAAGAATGTTAATTCTGTGCTTATAATTGGTGCCGGTCCTTTGGGTGCTATTCATGCTGAACTGGCTAAAGCAAATGGCGCAAGAGTTGTAATGATTAGCGAGTATTCTAAACAACGTCTTTCTATGGTGCGAAAGATTACAGATATCATTGTCATTGATGCCGGCTCACAGAACATTGAATCAATTGTAAAGAAAAACACATCTGGACTTGGAGCAGATGCGGTTATTGTCTGCGCTCCAAGCCAAAAGGCACAGGAATCGTCTCTACAATATGCTCGCAAAGGTGGTGCTATCAGTCTTTTTGCAAGCCTTCCAAAAGGTGTATCTGATACAACTTTTGACAGCCGTATAATTCACTATAATGAACTCCGCATTATTGGAGCATCTGATTCTCGTCCGGAACATGTTCGTAAAGCGGTGAGCTTGATGGCTGAAAAGAAAATTAGCACACAAGCAATTATAACACATCACGTATCTCTTGATGAAATACAGAAAGGTATTGAACTCATGAAAAACAAAGAATCTCTTAAAGTTCTAGTATATCCAAGGAGTTAAAAATGAAGCTTAAAGATAGAGTTGCTGTTGTAACAGGTGGCGGCAGTGGTATTGGAGCTCAGATATGTCGGGAATTTGCCAAACAAGGCGCCTGTGTAGCTGTTACAGATTTACAATTTGACAGTGCAAAAAAAATTGCTAATGAAATTTGCAATTCAAAAGGAATAGCAAAAGCCTGGGCATTTGATGTTTCTTTGCAGGAACAGGTTATAGCCACAGCGGATAAAATTGAAAAGGAATTTGGAAATATCAGGATATGGGTAAATAATGCTGGTGTTTCTTATGTCATGCCTTTTTTAGAATGCACAGAGGAAATTTGGGATAAGACAATACGCGTTAATCTTAAGGGTACATTTAATGGATGTCAGGTAGCAATCCGGCACATGTTAGCCCATAAGCAGGGAGTTATACTGAACATGTCGTCTCAGTCCGGCAAGGTAGGCAATAGTCAGTATGAAGCCTATTGTGCCAGTAAATTTGGTATTATTGGTCTTACTCAATCTCTGGCAGTTGAATTTGCTTCGGCAGACATTAGGATTAATGCTCTTTGTCCAGGCGTTGTGTTCACCTCATTGTGGGATAGTATGATCAATGATTATGCTAAAAAACGCAATATGAAGCCCGA
>CAZMXO010000024.1:0-12736 GCA_964570265.1 uncultured bacterium | reverse complement strand
TATCTGAGGTTTTTGCTTTTCGAGACAAGGTAAAGTGCTTTTCTATTGCTACTGCCCCCAAAGCTACTGCAGCGGCTGAGACTGTAGTGCCCATAGTGTGATCGGAAAGACCCACAGGACAATTAAACCTCTTCTTCATATCTGCCATAGTTTTAAGATTCATGTTTCCAGGATCTGCCGGATAACTACTTACACACTTAAGCAAGATTAAATCTTTTGTTCCAAATTTCCTAGCAGTATCAACTGCCTCCTTTATCTCACCAAAAGTAGCCATCCCAGTTGAAAGAATCAAAGGCTTTTTTGTCTTAGCTATATATTTTATCAACTCCAAGTCGACCAGCTCAAATGATGCTAGTTTATGCATCGACACACCTATGCTCTCTAATAAATCAACGCTGGCTTTATCTGTAGCGGCAGAAAAAAACATGATCTCAATATCATCGGCTACTTTTTTTAATTTCTTAAACCAATCCCAGGGAGCATAAGACTTATCATAAAGCTGATAAAGAGTCTGACCACCCCATTTAGGATGGTTTATCTTAAAATACTTATTATCAACGTCTATGGTATGCGTATCTGCGGTATATGTTTGAAATTTTACAGCATCGGCCCCTGCTTTCTTAGCTTTTCTTATTAACTCTACAGCTTTGTTAAAACTGCGTCCATGATTTGCCGATATCTCGGCTATCACAAAAACAGGGCTTCCATCCCCTATTCTTATCTTGGCGCTCTTTAAATTAATACTATTTTTGCAAGCCATGATCACCTTCTTTGTAGATCTTTAAGATATATCTGCTGCCCTTATGGTCCAGAAATGCCGGAAAATCATCGTTACTGGCTATTCGCAAAAGGTTAAACTGCTCAGCTAATGCTTTATTCGGTGATATTCGGCTATCCTTTGGCGTTCTGCGCGAATAATATGTACTTTTACCTTTCTGTTTGGTGACCTTTAAACCCTTTGGTCTTCGTAAAAATGCCTTACATAGTTTTATAGTTTTTTCAGCTTGAAGCCGTCTTATCTCATCGTAAAGTTCATCCCCTTTTAGTGTGATGTAATCTTTCAAGTATATATCACCAGAATCAAGGACATCGCCGACTTGGAATAAAACAACCGGTATTTTGTTTTTTCCTTCAATTATCTGCCAAAACAATGGCGACCACCCCTTTCCTTTAGGCAGATCGCTTTCATGAACAACTAACACATTTTTGTGGCTCTTGATGAAAGTCTTATTCAAAATTTTGAAATAGCTCAACACGAATACAGTATCATAGCTCTGTGATATACGCCCAGGGTCAGTGAACAACTTAGCTTGTATGTTCTTCTTGACTAGGTCCTTGACCATCCCTTTTGCATAGATCAAAAACCAACTCTCTTTTGATGTCAATACAGCAACCTTACTATTCATCTCACCACCCTGATTGTTTTAAAGGCTTCAGCAAATTCACAACCTACTTTCATGCCCCAAGTTTTCGCATTTAGCTTTATTCCTTCCAAAGACCTTGGGTGAGGCGCGTTGCGTAACTCACTTTTATATTTCTCCATAGCCTCTACCTTTACGCCTATGGTCTTTGACACATCAAAAAACATATCTGGAGAGAAACTAACCGGATAACGGTATTCCGTAGAAGATATGACCTCAAACGAATATAGTTCTTTTGCTGATTCACCGACTAATGGCCGTGTAGCCGTCAATACTGCCTTAAAAGTTATCTGGTGGTCTATGTTGAGATCATTCTCATAATGAGTAAACACAACATACGGCTTAATATTATCTTTTACTTTTTCAATTGCCTTTACAATATCAATAAATGCCACAGTATCAAAACGATTGTCGGGAAAACCACAGAAGAATACCTCTTTTACACCCAAGACCTTATTGGCTGCTTTGGCATCTTCTCTTAGCTTCTCTATCTCTTTTGCTGATGCGCTTACATCTCTTGACTCACCACGAGAAGTTACGCCTTCACCCAATATAAGAGTATAGACTTGGGAACCTTGTTGAATAAGACGAGCAACAGTACCCGCACAACCCAGTATTTCATCATCAGGGTGAGATGCTACAATCAAAACTTTATTCTTAATTGACATTTTTTGCCTCCTCGCCACTATGTGCTATAAACTCATCTTTAGTTATATTGTATGCAGTTAACAAGCCAAAGCCCGGCTCCTTATATACAGCACCAGTATCAATCCCTATTTTATAATCGTCCACATAAGGCTTTGTCATCGCTGTATGGCCAAATATTATTTTTCTTCCCTGATATAGTATTTTCGAAGCTATAAATTCATTGCGTATAAACACCATGCGTTCTTTATTGTGCTCATCGAGCGGCTTCTCTTTATCTTTAGGCTCTATTCCGGCATGAACACATAAAAAATCATCACCTATCTCATGGTGCAGTTTCAGCTTGGAGCAAAACGATAAGAAACTGCTCAGACTTTGAGCGGCACCTTTTTTATCAATAAGGATCTGGCGAGCTTGGCTGTCGTCCAACTTCTTACCTATATAACTTTCCAATGTAGTAATACCCCCATAGTTTATCAAAAAATCTAAAAATCTTTCTTCGCCGGCAAAATACTCAAGCCAGGCATATTCATGGTCACCCATGAGAAAAGTACATTTCTTATTTTCAGAAAGGTTTTTCAAGTAATCCACCACCTCTTTGACCTTGGGTCCTTTATCAGAGTAATCACCCAAAAACACAAACTCACTGGCATCACCTGTCTTACCCATCAAATCGATAAGCTTATCGTATTCACCGTGTATATCGCTTATAGCGTATATCATTGCCTTATCCATTCTTTATGCTCATTTAGAAACCTTTTCAGCCCACTATCAAAATCATAATCGAATGAACCCATGATATTTTTTAATTTTGTATTGTCCAAATAGAACTTCACATAATCTTTTGGTTCCTTTACCTCTATCGCAGAAGATGAAACCAAAGCATTTTTTATTTTAATCGCTGTTTCTACAAAATCTACTTCCTGGCCATATGAACCATTTATCGCTTCAAAGTTCTTATCCCAGTTATAGTTTTCAATAATGCTTTTGGCGATCATGGCAGCATCCTCAACATATATAGTTTCCCAAAATTTAAGGCCGGTTGAATCCACTAAAACCGGCTGTTTAGCGATTAGTTTTTTGGCTACATTATATATGTATCCACAAGAACGCGGATAACCATATAAACCCGGGTATCTTAAGACCAGGGCTTTTATCAACCCTTTACTCGCATAAGCTGATATCGCTTCTTCGCACCACTTTTTAGACATCCCATAAAAATGAATCGGATCCAGTTTAGAATTTTCATTCACTGGGCTACTATTATCTGGCGAATAAACTGTCATCGAAGAGCAGAAAATCATCTTATCTATACCTTTATCGACCATAGCTTCCATCAGATTTACTGTAGACTGAAGATTAATATCTAACAAGTCCGTTGGGCACCTGCCATCACTTTGTATTTTTATTAATGCAGCACAATGAATCACCAGATCTATATCGGTAGATAATGCATCTTTCAAAGAACTTATGTCTCTAAGATCACACTGCACAAAATCAACCTTATCTTTAAAATCAGAGCGTTTGATATCTATTGCTGTAATCTTATTTCTATCAGCTAAACAACGTATCAAATGAGTCCCTAAAAATCCACTAGCTCCTGTTATGGCTATATTCAACTCTTATCCTCCTGAAAATACATCTGCTCATAAAATCTACTCATAACCAGGTCTTCTGTAAACGATACTGGTGTTTTTATCTCTTTATTATCTTCTAACAACAACTCTATTTCATTTACACCCGCAGCCATAGTAAGCGCTATTGTCGTGGAATATCGTGGGTTTATCTCAAAAACCACCGGAACACCTTCTGCAGTCAACATCAGCTGAACATTAAATGGCCCACATGGTCTTAGGTCGTTGACTATCTTTGCACAAACATCCTCTATTGCTTTATTTTTTCTAGTGACAGCGTGTATAGTTATGCCTCGCTTGCATATTACCTCTTTAGGCACAATAGCTATTAAACTGTTGCTGGAATCAACTACAACAGACACTGTATATTCTGTTCCGTTTATTTTTTCTTGAAGAAGCAGTTGGTCTTCTCTTAGTGATGACAATACTTTATAAGCAGCTAAATGATCGCTGCTCTCTATTACCAACACGCCTCTTGAGCCTCTGCCTGTGCGCGGTTTAACCACAAAAGGATAGCCTAGGTCAAACTCGGCTGTATCAGCCAAAAATGTTTTAGGATGCGGCAAGCTATAGTCGTTTAGTTTCTTTGCCAGGAACCACTTATCCAAAGCGATTATAGTAAAATCATAGTCAGGAAGTAAAACCTTTACCTTTGGGCATTGTTTTCTTATTTCATATGACTTTATTATCTCTTCATCAACCAAAGGGATAAAAACATCCACACCTTCGGAAGTTATTATTTCTTTTACAACTTCAATAAATTTATCATCAGTGGCCGCTGGTAAAATATAGGACTTATCAGCAAAGTTAAGACCTGCCGCCCATTTATCCATATCACCCAGAATGACTCGATAGTTGCCACTCTTTTTAAGTTCTTTAGTGGCAGCTATTGTTCCTGACCCCCCGCCGCCAGTCATAAATATTGTCTTCATCTATTCACTTCGCTTAAACTAACTAATTTTTCTGCAATACTTACAACCCCGTTTCCGCCTATAGATCTTTGTCCTACCTGAGAGCGTTTTTTGCGCTCTGATTGCGGCATTATATTTTTTAAAGCAGTTGTCAACTTCTCCTGCATATCTCCATCATCACACCTACCGATATAATCCATGAATCCCTCTCTTTGCCAGCCTTCTAGATTAACCAGTTGATTATCCGCTAAGCAAACACCTATCGTAGGCACACCACAACGGGCCAGCTCATAAGTGGTCTGACCACCGGCACAAATACAAATATCTGTCTTGATCATCAAGTCGCGTACTTGCGATGCTGACATAAAACATTTTTTGGGGTCGACAACATCTATCTCGGCCTGCGCAAAAACTTTTTTGACGATACCAGAAACATCATCAGCAAGCTTACTATAGTCAAGACCACCAAAGGTTATCATCACGCTCTTTACTTCCTTATTAATGGTTTTTTCACCAACACTCCAAAATGGTTTTCTCAAAATAACATATTCTCGACCCAGCAAATAAGTAATATCGTCTCTTTGCTGATAATCAAGATAGGCACTATCAAGCGAAGCATTCAACACTACCCCTTTGGGATACTCTATCCTGTTAAAATCATCTATATAGAAACAACTTTCTACAGCCTTGGATATCCATGAATAAGCGTCCTTGTCTGCTAAATAAGAATCTATTAACACAGCGCCTACACCATCTAACATATTGAACAGCTGTTCGCTGTCTGAGGACCAATCGCAAATAGTGCAGTCTATATCATCCAAAACTTTTTTTACAATATCATCACCATTGATGATCATCCTTACATCAATGCCTTTTGCCAAAAGACCCTGATATATAGCAGTACACCTGGTAACATGACCAAGACCAATGTTATCTCCGCCCTCGGTTAATATTAGAGCTTTCACGCCAACCTCTTAAAGCCTGAATGACAGACCGGATGTTTTAAATACTCTTGAGGTTTACCGCTTTTGATCGCCTTGGCGATCACTTCAAAAGCCTTATCGCAAGCCTCCAAATAGCTATTGATATCGGCGCTCTTGTGGGCATAAGAAACGTAAAAAGCATTAGTTGCCAATATTCCCTGTTCCAACATCTCCTGCACAAACAAAGTTTTTAAAACCAGACTATTTTCATCTTCAAAAGAAAAGTGTCCTAAGGGATAAATTCCAAAAACCTTCAATTTTAAAGCATGCTTCTTTGCCAGCTTACGCCATCCTTTTTGAACACGCTTTCCTATTCTTTCTAGATGAGCTGCAACTTTTTTATCTTGAAGTTTTTTTATTGTAGCCAAAGCCGCTGCCGGGCCGATACGCTCGGTCCAATAAGTACTACTGACAAAAGTATTTTGTAAGCTATCCATAACCGACCTTATGCCCACTACAGCAGCCATAGGGTAACCGTTACTTATCGCCTTGGCAAACACAGCAATATCCGGACTCCAGCCAAAAGAAAGGTGGGCTCCGCCACAGTTCAGCCTCCAACCAGAAGTTATTTCATCGAGAATGAACACCATTCCATCATCTTTGGTAGCTTTTCGAATCGTCCGATAAAAACTCTCATCAGGAAAAACATTTCTTACTGTTTCAAGCACTACCGCAGCAATCCTGCCTTTATATTTATCTACAAGTCTTAAAAATTCCCCGGTATCATTGTATTCAAACGGAAAGCTTGTTCCTTCAAGAGCCCTTGGCACACCAGCAGGATCCAGGCCTGGCAAAAGATGGCCATCAAGGGAATTATCATCGTTTAGGTTAGAAGAAATATACCAATCATGCCAACCGTGGTAACCACAAAATAAAACAATATCGCGACCAGTATGAGCACGAGCAGTTCTTACAGCAATTGCCATAGCCTCACCCCCGGTGCGAGAAAATCGTGCCATATCAGCCCATGGATGAAGTTTAAGCAAAACATCGGCCAACTCTACCTCTTCACAAGCATTTAATGTGGTCATGTTTGCCTGATCAATAACCTTCTTAACGGCTTTATTCACATCAGAGTCTGCATAACCCAAAATACATGTGCCAATGCCCATCAAACTACAGTCGATGTACTCCTTGTCATCTAAATCCCAAATCCGACAGCCTTTGGCTTTCTTATAGTAAGCCGGCCAGGCACCAGGCAAAAACATCTCCGGCCTTTTGCTTAAAAGCTGGGTTCCTCCGGGAATTATTCTTTTTGCTTTTTTATATAGATCTTGGCAAATATTTTTTTCCATACTATTACTTTTTTATAAAGAAAACATCTCTTTGAATTTTTCCAAAAATTCTTCCGGCTCGACCATGCGCTTTTGCTCATCAAGCAATACAAACTTATTTCCTGAATGAACAACGCTAAACACTGGGGCCTCTGTAAGATTAGCACTAACCTGCTCACACCCCTTAATACCTACGTGACCATTTATCTTGGCCACCATAGGATTGTCATCCAACCATGTATACACATCCCGCAATGAAAGCGGCTGACCCTTGTCTAAAGCTCGGTATATCTTATCGATCATTTTAATATCATCAGGCTCATCAATAGTTAACCTGAACTCCGGACGGCACAAATCATGTTCCATTAAAATATTTAGTATCTTAAATGAAGACGGGTTCTCTTTCATGTGCAAACTCACTGCCGGACCGCGATGATACTTGTGCACCTCGCCTAGAGCCTTGAGAGAAATCAACTCTGTTAACGTTCCCTGGATCATAGTCATATTGGAGACATAACCCAAATCATAGTATTCTTTCCTAAATTCAGCAACGAGGCGTGACGTGCTTTCAATATCGAAAATCGGCGAATCACAGGTAACTCGAATAACCGCATCAGCCCTTTCTCTCTGGCATAGTTGAATGTGACGATCGACAACATCCTGCTCGGGGCCGGCAAACCAACCACACCCTAAAGTTTCTGCTTCTTGGATCAAAGCCTTGTTTAACGGATCAGTCGATGTTGCTAAAAATACACCATCTAACCCCTGAACCTGTTTCATGCGTTCGACATGCCGCTCAAAAATAGACTTGCTCCCTAACTTTTGCAAAACTTTTCCCGGACACCGCGTTGATGCCATACGTGCAGTAATCACACCAATAATTTTTTTCATATTCCCTCTCCTATACCATTTCCCATTGACCAGACTCAGCCGAGAGGCTTGCGGCCAAAGCTAAATCTAAAACACTTAACGACTCTTCTGCTGAGTTAAACGTCGCAGATCCCTTATCGACCATTTCCAGAAAATATGACATCTCATCAACATACATCTGGTTATAATATATAGGGGTATCTACTGACTCCCATACCCACTCTTTATTCTCTTTGGTGACCATGCCAACCCTTTTGGCAACAAAATCCCATAATATTGTAGCCGATTGGCATACGACTTTGTATCTTCTTGCATAACCATGCTGAAGATAATCCATATGTATCCTAGCCGTAGCTCCGGATTTAAACTTTACAAGCATTTCCACGCAATCTTCAGTATCACTGACTACATCGGATAGCACGTCTCTTTGGCACAATACTTTTTCAGCTGGACCCAGCATCCATATTGCACTATCAAGCTCATGAATATCATCAAAAATCAAATCTCCACCTAAATATCTATTAGCTTGATAACTATTTTTATAATCCTCTTTGGCAAACGGCAAATAAAAACCAAACTCCAAATCCGCAAACAGTGGCTTGCCAGTCTGAGGTTTATGCAACATCTCAGAAACACGGTTTATGCCTGGATGAAATCTCATATTGCATCCGACCATGGAGATCAAATCATTCTTTTTTATGATCGAGATTAAATCATCTACTCCTTCTCGACTCAAAGCTATTGGTTTTTCAATAAACAAATGACATCCAGCCATGGCGCAAGTAACTGCCGATTTAATATGGTCGTTACTGAATGTGCAAATAATTGCAACTTGTGGCTTGAGAAGCAAAGCCTCGTCAAGTGAACTAAAAACACCTGATGCAATATCGTCAACGGCTTTGAGGTTATCAGAGTTAATATCAACTGCGTAAACTTCATGCCCCAAACTAACAGCATTTTTCAAATGTCTAAACCCTATAGATCCAGCACCAACAACAACTATTTTCATGTCTTTGTTTTCTTTTCCATCTCTTGACGTTTTCGATAAAAATTCAATAAAAACTTCTTATACAGACGCTTCTCCCAGGGAAATCCATACCACTTGATCCGGTTACGAATCTTAGCCATAAAAATAAAAACATTGTTTGTGATTCGATCATTCCATCTAGAGATCTGATGGTTACCCAATCTTGCTTCTGATTCCATATTGATGTATAAAGCCGCTGCCTCAGAATACACACCATTGACCTGCCAAGGACGAATATATTCAGCAGACGTATACATGTCAAGGTTCTTTTTGTCGGCCCAATCACTTAGCTTCGTCGGCTCTACCAGTACACCTTCTTCTATCAACTTTAGAGTAAGTTCACATTTAGGATAAGGGCGAAATGTACCAACACCACAAGTGAACTTATCATAACGCCTAAGTCTATTTATAAAACCTACCGTTTGTTTTATATCTTTAATATCTTCACCCGGTATCTCCAAGATAAATGACGCCCGACCGATTATTCCATATTCGTTACATTTTTTTATCGCATGATCAGCCTGATCAGTAGTAATGCCTTTTTTCATAAGATTTAATGTGTGCTCCGATCCCGATTCGACGCCTACAGTTAACTGAATAAGCCCTGATTGCTTTAGTAGCTGCAAAGTCTCATCATTAAGCATGCGCTGATTGAAATAATCACATCGACACTCAGCATCCCAGGTAATGTCCAACTTGTGCTCGATTATTCCTTTAGCTATATTACGAGCCCTTACGATATCTACAAAAAAATTATCATCGATTATCTTTAGATGAGTAAGCTTAAATCGCTCAACTATCTGCACAATTTCATCAATGACTTTTTTTGCATTTTTCTTACGATATCTAGTGTTACCAGTGACTACATTAATGCAAAAAGTACATAGCGAAGGGCATCCTCGACTACTGTCATAAGGCAGCCATCGCATAGGCATCCTCGCTTGTTGTACAAGTTTATCGGTTAAAGAATTACCTATGAATCTTTCTATGTCTGAATCTATAGCATAATCGACTAGAGACAAAGTGTCCAAATCAATTATCTCCTTAGGAAATATAGTTGTTGTCAGTTCTTTCTTTGATGAAATTGCATCAGCAATAACAGCTATATGTTTCTCACCTTCTCCAGTGACTACATAGTCAACTAGCCCCGAAGACATGACCTGCTCAGGAAATAACGTGCAATGCCAACCTCCAGCAACAACGACAACATCACTCTTAGCTTTGATCAGCTTTAATATCTCATAGCCATCAGGAACCTCGGCCGTAAGCATAGTTATGCCTACAAAATCAACATCATCAATTGCAGCTGCTATCTGTTCCTTGTAATCACTGTAAAACGCGCAATTAATGATCTTTACCTGATATCCTTTTTCTTTTAATACCGAAGCAATAGATATAAGGCCCAGCGAAGGATAGTTATTATAGTTATAGCTATTTTTGGGACGAATCAATAAAACCTTACCTGGCATACAAAGCCTCCCTCAATGTTTTGCAAACGTATCCTACCTGCTTAAAAGACAAGCCAGGATATATCGGTAAGGATATAGCCCCGCTGTAATATTTCTCAGCATTTGGAAAATCACCCTTTTTATAACCCATCTTCTTGTAATATGGCTGCAAGTGAACTGGTATATAGTGCACTTGTACGCCGATGTTCTTCGACCGTAAATAATCAAAAACTTTCTTTCTCCCCGACCTCACTTGAATCGGATACAAGTGCCACGCTGAATCAACGTATTCTTTTTCTCCGAGAAAGGAGATGCCTTTGATTCCTAATAACTTTTTACTATAACTTTTGGCTATTTTTCTTCTCTTGGCAATAAAAGAATCCAGCCTGCCCAGCTGAGATATGCCCAAAGCACATTGAATATCAGTAATTCTATAGTTATATCCAAGAACATGCATTTCATAATACCAAGCACCGGCCGACTTACCCTTAAGTGAAATCTTGTCCTTTGTTATGCCGTGAGTTCTAAAAAGAACAAGCTTATCATGCAGATGTTTACTGTTTGTAAGCACTGCTCCTCCTTCACCAGTGGTGATCGCCTTTAGAGGGTGAAAACTAAAAACAGTCATATCGCTATGTTTACATGAACCTATCTTTATTTTCTTACCTTTATATGCATAAGCAGCACCTAAAGCATGTGCAGCATCTTCTATGACTAGGGCATTATGTTTTTTAGCTATTCTGAATATCTCCTGAATCTTGCATGGGTGACCAGAAAAATGCACAGGGATAATGGCCCTGGTTTTTTTAGTTATACGCCTTTCTATTTCGCTAGGGTCAATATTAACTGTGTCGGAAAAAACATCAGCAAAAACTGGCTTAGCCCCGCAATACAAAGCACAATTAGCGCTAGCCGTAAAAGTTACAGGTGACGTTATAACTTCATCGTCGCTGCTTATTCCAGCCGCTAAGCAGGCTATGTGCAAAGCTGCTGTTCCACTAGAAACTGCAACTGCATATTTGGCACCAGTATAATCGCACAAGGACTTTTCAAATTCACCAACCTTAGGACCTTGCGTAATCCAATCGGACCTTAATACGCGCGTAACTTCTCTTATATCGCCAGCATCAATGTGTTGCCGGCCGTAAGGAATATACTTCATAATCAATCTAAATTCTTTATTATGTCCTTAAGTTGGTTAACAGTCAGCCATTCCTCATTCGTATCGCTACAATAGACAAAACCTTCGGAGACAAAAGAAAACTTTTCATATTTCTTATGCACGGATTCACTCTCAAAGAATTGCGGCAAGATTACATACATCTTGCTAACAATCTTTGTACTACGCGCTTCATCTTCAGAAATAAGCACTTCATGCAACTTCTCACCAGGCCTTATTTTAATTAATTTAATCTTACAATCTGGGTCGATTGCTTTAGCCAAATCTAACACCTTCATCGAAGGTATTTTTGGTACAAAAATTTCTCCCCCCTGAGAGCTTTCCAAAGCTTTCATGACTAAATCCACGCCTTGATCTAAAGTTATCCAAAAACGCGTCATGCGCACATCAGTTATAGGAAATTCTCTAATTTTTTGCTTCTTTAAACTCAAAAATAGAGGGATTACGCTACCTCGAGAGCCTAAAACATTGCCATACCTTACAGCAGAGAACTTAACCTTTCCTCCCCCATAGGCATTAGCAGCAATAAAAATCTTTTCAGCTACTAATTTTGTCGCGCCATATAAATTAATAGGATTTACTGCTTTATCCGTTGAAAGTGCAACAACTTTTTTTACTCCACAATCAATAGCTGCATCGACAATATTATTTGCTCCATCTACATTGGTTTTCACGGCTTCTGTTGGGTTGTATTCTAAAGCAGGAACCTGCTTTAAAGCCGCGGCGTGTACTACGTAATCTACGCCTTCAAAAGCCCTGCAAAGCCTACTCTTATCCCTTATGTCTCCTAAGAAATACCTGATAGGGTATTTATCTGTGGGAAAGATTTTAGACATTTCATATTGCTTAAACTCATCCCTACTCAACACTATGACCTTCTTGGGATGAAAATTGTTAAGCACAACTTGTATAAATTTCTTCCCAAAAGAACCAGTTCCGCCTGTAACAAGAATTGTTTTATTTCTTAACATTTCACATCCTTTTTAATAAATTCTACTATTAATAAATCCTTTATCCCTGGCTAATTAATGAATAAAATCAGTTGATCCTGTGATAATTGCTAACTCGTGCAGTACTGAAAGTACTAATGCGACACCTTATCCGACGAACCTCACATCCCTTCAAAACAAGAATTTCACTAAATAAAAATCTATCTTGTCCTGTGATCCTTGTAATCAACGCTTTTTTTATTTGCTCGTTTTCCTTTTCATGTTTTGTTGCCAAAATTCTTGCGCAAAAACCGCAAGAACACCAAAAAACAACCCCATCAATATTGATAAAATTAGCCTTTTCTTTTTATTTGGGCTTATGGGAGTAGGAGAAATTTTTGGCTGGGAAAGAAC
>CAZMXO010000023.1:0-12789 GCA_964570265.1 uncultured bacterium | reverse complement strand
CCCAACAAGCCCCAGCAAAATATGTTCCGTGCCAACCTGTGGATGATTCATGCGGATAGCTTCTTCCTTTGCCATAATAACAACACGTTTTGCTCTTTCTGTAAATCGGCTAAACATCTTTATTGCGTCTCCTTCTTTTTAAATTTTTCCTAATAAGGTTTGCTCTTGCTATATCACGTTCATGAGGCGCTAGTTTTTTACCTTCCAATTTCTGAAGGTACGCCGGTTGTGTAATAATAAACATTCTATTGACCAGTATTCTATCTATTTTGTCTATCATCTTCAATCCAATTCCTAATCGCAGGAGTGACAACAAGTTTAAAGTCTCCTGAAAATCAATGATCCTGACATTTGAAATTACTCCATACGCACGCCAAATCTTATCTTCTATCGCTTTTTTATCTTCTTTTACTATTAGTGTCCTGGCGTTTTCCTCATAACCAACAACTTGTTTTACTACACACTCAATATTGTTTATTATATCCTCTTCGCTATATCCCAGAGTAACCTGATTGGATATTTGAAAGAAATTTCCATACGCTTCAGTCCCTTCTCCATAAAGCCCTCTAATCGCAATACCAAGCTTGGCAACTGCTTGCAGTACTTTTCCTATTTGTTTGGTAATTACTAAAGCGGGCAGATGGATAAGAACCGAGGCTCGCATGCCTGTTCCAACATTAGTAGGACACGATGTTAGATAACCCAGAGGCTTAGAAAAAGCGAATTCCACTTGTGATTCAAGCTCTAACGTTGCCTGATTGATCAATCTCCAGCTATCCAATAGCTGTAAACCGGACTGTATGCATTGAAGACGCAAATGGTCTTCTTCGTTAACCATTATACTAATTATCTCTCTGTCACTTACCGCCAATATTTGTTCTGCCCTTGACTTGCCAAACTCATGGCTTATTAAGTGCTTTTCCACTAGAAACTGAATATCTATATCCGTTAATTCCGACATATCTATAATTAAGGCATTTTTTAAATATTTGCTGCCCTTTATCGCTTTTTCGGTTTTTAATATTACTTCCTTGAGCTGCTCCCTGTTAGCGCGATGAGGAAAAGGTATCATGTCATAATTTCTTGCAAGTCTTACTCTACTGCTTACAACTATATCCGACAAAGGTCCAGTTTTCTGCAGCCAACCGGCAATTTGTCCAACTAATTTAGTAACAGCCATTATTTTTTAATACCTTTTTCCAGTTTTTTTATCTGATCTCGAATCTTTGCCGCCTGTTCAAATTCCTCTTGTTGGACAACCTTTTCCATTTCCACCTTTAGCTTTCCAATTTTGGAGAGAGCCTTAACTTCTTTACTATGTTTAAGCGGCACGAAATTGCCAACATGTTTTGTGCTTCCGTGAATCCTCTTTATCAGCGGTTCCAGTTCAGTTTGAAACGCTTTATAGCATTCGCTACAACCAAAACGTCCTGTCTTCCTAAAATCCGAGAATAGGAGTCCGCAATTATCACACTTCAGATTTCCCTCCTCACTTTCTGTTCCTACAAAACCCGCAAGTCCTTTAACTAAATCTGACATGGAGAAATTTCCGAATTGATCTATTATCTCTTTTTTTCTTGCGCAATCCTCACACAAATGCAGTGCTACCGCTTTATTATTGATAATCTCCGTATAATGAACAGTTGCCTGCTGTTCCTCACAAATTTGACAGATCATGTTATCTTTTCTCCGTTAATAAATTTCCCATACTGCTTAATTTTTAATAAAGTACTATATCTATTCTACTCAAACCCATGTAAGTAATCTCGCTACATGCGCGATTGTTACTATTTCTACTACATCAGACTTTATGCGATATACAATACGGTAATTCTGAAATATCCTTTCTCTGAGATCGTCCCGTTGATACTCAGGAACAATTCTTCCCGCCATTGGGAAATCAGCAATTTTTTCAACCAGCAAAATAATTCTTTGAGCAAACAGCCTGGCATAATACTCAGAGTCTTTTGATATATACTCGCAAATCTCCTCAAGATCATCAGCTGCCTCAGATGACCATATCAGCTTAACCATTTTTTCATCCGCTGTTTGACTTGCTTATGAGAAACGCTTTCGCCATTATCAAGACTCTTAAGTCCTCTGTTTACTTTTTGGCAGAAATACAACTCTGCCATAATATCAACTACATTAACCTCCTCTGGCATTTGTTTAACCATGTTGATAACTTCTTCCTTTGTTTTTGACATTGGCATACCCTTACCTCCTCATTGCACTAAATTGTTCCATTTCATTATAGCTATTCCTCAGGTTTTGGCAATTTCTTTCTAGAGCAACAAGAAACAGGCAGAAGGGGGGGGGGGGAATGCTATATGTTTTTTTATGTTATGTGATTGTAACGCCCTAAATAACGAGCCGGCGAGCTTTTCCGCCGGTCACGTTGATTTTGATGTTATGGTATTCGTCTTTTATGTCCTGACAGTATTGTGGCACACCAACCTCCAACTCTAAGCCCAGCCCAATATGAGCGAACTGCTTCTGCCTTTGGTATGTGCTCATTCATGTACCTTATTTCCATTTTGTATTGCGCGATGTGTTGAACCTCTGAGCTGATTTCAGGTGTAGCTGAATTAAAACTACATAAATCATTAAAAATATCCAATATACGATGATTGTATTTCTTTCTTATAGTTTCCTCGTCCATACCTTTAGAATAGAACATTACTGCTTTAAGCATTTTTTCGGTTAACTGTTGTGAGTGAAAAACGGCCCCGTTTGTATCTATTGCTCCTTCTAAACAATCCACTGCCGTGTCTCTATCTCTTAAAGCACTAGATAAAAATGGATTCTCTTTTCTTTTTACTCCTTTTCTTTCTTCTGCATCTAATTGAGAAAGAAGATCTTCAAATTCATAAATTAGCGAGTAGCCTTCAATAAACATTTTTTGTATCTCGTTCAACTCATCTGTCGACAAGCTCTTTACCATAGAAGGAGTAAGACCATTAATAAGAGGTAATATCTCTATTCTAGGTGAACCATATACAAGTGGAATACGAATTAAATATATTTCTTTTTTTATAATTATTGGTATTTTTTCCCGATCGGTTGGTGCATTATAACGGTCAGCATATAAATCTTTGTACCAATCATTAATTTTGCTGAATAGATTGGGACCTTCATATTCCTTATAAAAGGTTGAATCAATATCATATCCAAGTACAGGACCATTGTAGTTTGGCGATAAAATCCGAAAGACATGGAAAGCACGCGCATGAATCGGAATGCCTTTTTCAGATAGTTCATTATCAACCAAAGGCATTTGCTTATGAAATTTTAATTTATCCATTTTTTTACCATAACGGTTGAACTCACTGGTTTTTTACGGCGCGCAGCGGAGTAAAAATCCAGTGCAGTGATTTGTTCGGCTTTATAGCAATCATTTTATATCTGCCGTTATTTGAAGTTTGTTCAGCTCTGCATTCAGAAAATCGATTTCAGTATCTGGCGCACATAGCATTGGTCGTAGTGTGCCATCTCCAATCGCAGTCTTGAAAAGAAACGGGACGTGCAAACTTGGTGGAAAAGGTAGCTTATTGCCGTCTTTTAAAACAAATTCGCCTATACCCATTGCCGATAGAGAAATTCGGAATTCCTTTTCCTCTGAAAATTTAGTCTTATCCTTCAAATATGTGTATCTTATCGGATTTGGTAATCTTTTTGCGTTGGCTTTATGCACATCCCAATTTACATATTCTATATTTCCATAGTTTATAGAGAATATTTGATGGCATTGAGTGCCATTACATTCAAGCACTGCATTTCCATGCCGAAAGGTCTCATTAAGTGTTGTACGTAGTTTGCTGAACTCAAAAACGAGGCAGACTTTGCCCTTCGCACTGCCATTTCCATAGTGCTCCCATATATAGTTCGAGTTCTCCATCGAGAAACAACAGGCATATGTTCTTGAACGAGATTTGTCATAATAATCTGCCATTGTGGAATCAGGGGCTTTTTCAAAACCTATCTGTGAATTAACTGTCTCATCTTTTGGCAATTGACGCCCATCATTAGAATCTGCGATTAGGTTTGAACCTGAAAGGTCAACATAACTATCAACCCGGTTAAGATGAAGGTAATTTCCGCCAACTGATCGAATCAGGTTCTCCACTGTCATTACTTTGTAAAGTAATTGTCCGTCTTGCGGAATAGTCAGCAACGGAGCGTGTGGTTCAACAAGACCTAATGGAGTTGAAATAATTTGATTTTTTGTGTTTTCAGCCATTTCACTTTTCGATAATGACATTATGTGTCATAGGTGCAGCCGAACATATACCATTGAACCTCTACCTTCATTTTGATACGGTAGCAGACAATTATGTAAAATATCAAGAAATTTAATTTTACATCCCCCAGAATCCCCCTTCAAAGGGGGAATAGAAAAAGGGGCACAAAATATTGTGCCCCTATAAATGACAAAGAGACTGCTTCACTTCGTTCGCAATGACGAAAGAGAATCTTTTACTATTTCTCTTCCAATACTGCATGAGCTGCGGCAAGACGCGCTATAGGTACTCTGTATGGAGAACAACTGACATAATTCATGCCTACGCGATGACAGAATTTCACGGATTTTGGTTCTCCGCCATGTTCACCACATATGCCGATCTTTAAGTCAGGACTTGAGTTCCTTCCTCTTTCAATACCCATTTTGACAAGTTGTCCAACTCCCTCTTGATCCAGTACCTGAAACGGATCATCTTTGAGAATTCCCTTTTCCACATACTCACCAAGAAATGCACCTGCATCATCACGGCTGTAACCAAATGCCATCTGTGTCAGGTCATTAGTTCCAAAGGAGAAAAATTCCGCTTTCTGAGCAATTTTGTCTGCAACAATACATGCTCTTGGAATCTCTATCATTGTCCCTACTAAATATTTTACGTCTACTCCATATTCAGCCATAACCTCTTTTGCAACTGCATCCACAATATCCTTCTGATTATTGAACTCACCAGTTGTTCCTATAAGAGGGATCATTACTTCAGAAATAACTTCGCATCCATTTTTTGCAAGAATACATGCCGCTTCAAATATAGCCCTCGCCTGCATTCTAGTTATCTCCGGATATGTCACTCCAAGACGACAGCCTCTATGACCAAGCATTGGGTTGAATTCATGAAGTAAAGAAATTTTGCTTTTTACCTTTTCTACAGACACACCCATCTCTTCAGCCATCTCTTTTTGATTTTCTTCTTCATGAGGAAGAAACTCGTGGAGAGGCGGGTCGAGCAATCTTATTGTAACCGGCAAACCCTTCATTGCCTTAAATATACCTAAAAAATCATCTCTCTGCATTGGAAGAAGCTTTGCAAGCGCATTTTCCCTGCCGCTTACATCGTCTGCGAGTATCATTTCCCGAACAGCCTTAATCCTGTCTCCTTCAAAAAACATGTGCTCGGTCCTGCATAGACCAATACCTTCTGCACCAAATTTTCGCGCTACTTCGGCATCTTGAGGAGTGTCAGCATTAGTTCTTACCCCAAGTTTTCTAATACCATCAACCCATTTCATTAATACATTAAAGTTTTCTGAAAGTTCCGGTTGAATTGTTGGAACCTGCCCAAGCATAACCTCTCCTGTTGAACCATCAAGAGAAATCCAATCTCCTTTTTTAACAATAGCATCGCCTACAACAAACTCTTTCTTTTGATAGTTTACTTTAATTGCTCCGCAACCGGCTACACAACATTTTCCCATACCGCGCGCAACTACTGCCGCATGAGAGGTCATGCCGCCTCTGGCAGTAAGTATGCCTTGCGCCGCATTCATCCCGCCTATATCCTCTGGAGATGTTTCAATACGAACAAGTATTGTCTTTTCTTCAGTCATGGCTTCTGCATCATCAGCATGAAAAACAACTTTTCCGCTAGCAGCTCCCGGAGAAGCAGGCAATCCTTTTGCTAATATCTTTTTCTCCGCTTTGGGATCAAACATCGGATGAAGAAGCTGATCCAATTGCTCAGGCTCAACTCTGGAAACAGCCGTCTTTTCATCAATCAATCCCTCTTTAACCATTTCAACAGCAATCCTTATTGCTGCCATTGCTGTTCTTTTTCCTGTTCTTGTCTGAAGCATCCACAACTTACCCTTCTGAATGGTAAACTCAATATCCTGCATGTCCCTATAGTGGTCTTCCAGCTTATTATAAATACCATCCAATGTCTTGTATGCTTCAGGCATTACTTCCTGAAGTGTCTTTTGCTCAGAACTGGTTTTTGTGGATTCATTTACAGGCTGTGGAGTTCTGGTACCGGCAACAACATCTTCGCCCTGTGCATTTATCAGATATTCTCCATAAAACTTGTTTTCTCCCGTTGCAGGATCTCTTGTAAAAGCTACGCCTGTTCCTGAATCATCACCCATATTTCCAAATACCATTACCTGAACATTAACCGCTGTACCCCAATCTCCCGGGATATTATTCATTTTTCTGTATTTCACTGCCCTCTCAGTATCCCATGAACCAAAAACCGCATCAACAGCTCCCCATAACTGCTCCCAAGGATCATCGGGAAAATCCATGCCTCTTTTCTCTTTAACCATTGCTTTAAACTTTGCTACAAGATCCTTTAAGTCGTCGGCATTAAGCTCAGTATCAGAATTGACATTCTTCTCTTTCTTCTTTTCTTCAATTATTACCTCAAACGGGTCTTCGTCTTCTTTCTTCTCCGGCTTCATTCCAAGAACAACATCACCGTACATCTGAACAAACCGTCTATATGCATCCCATGCAAAACGGGCATTACCCGACCGAGCAACTAATCCTTCTATAGTTGTGTCATTAAGCCCAAGGTTGAGTATTGTATCCATCATGCCGGGCATTGAGACACGCGCGCCTGAACGCACGGATACAAGCAGAGGATTGCTGGAATCGCCAAATTTAGCTCCCATTATTTTTTCAACCCCGCTCATTGCCTCCTTCATCTGATCCTCAAGCTCTGAAGGATAATTGCGATTATTTTTATAATAGGCATCACACACATCTGTAGTAATTGTAAATCCGGGAGGAACCGGAATGCCAAGATTACTCATCTCAGCCAAATTTGCTCCTTTACCACCCAAAAGATTCTTCATCCCGGTATTTCCTTCAGCTTTTCCATCTCCAAAAAAGTATACGCATTTGCTCATATCTACTCCCTTTCTTAATTAAAAAATTTTCCCGCCAAAATTAACATAAATACTGGTGACTTTCAACAGCTAAAACTAATTATCCAACTCTCACAATATCCGCGCCTAAAGAACACAACCTTTGTTCTATTCTTTCATACCCTCTGTCTATCTGCCGAATATTGTGTATCGTGCTTTTACCTCTTGCGCACAGAGCTGCTATAAGAAGCGCCATTCCAGCTCTGATATCAGGACTTATAATCTCACATCCATGTAAATCGGAAGGTCCGACAATCACTGCTCTGTGAGGATCGCACAAAACAATCTTTGCCCCCATACTAATCAATTCATCAACAAAGTATAGGCGGCTTTCAAACATTTTCTCAAATATTAGAACTGTGCCCTCTGCCTGAGTAGCGCTAACAAGCGCTATACTTACAAGATCTGCCGGAAATCCCGGCCATGGAGCATCGTCTATTTTATGTATTGCTCCGCCAATGTCCGTAACAATTTTTATATTTTTCTGTGCAGGAACAAAAATATCACTTTTATCTATCTCTAATCTTATCCCGAGTTTTTCAAAGACCAAGAAGATTGCTCTCATGTGTTCTACCGGCGCATTTTTTATTAACAATTCACTATGTGTAGCCGCGGCAAGTCCTATAAAGCTTCCTGCCTCAATGTGATCTTGAGATATTTGGTACTCTCCACCATTTAAACGCTTCACTCCTTCTATGGTTAGGATATTACTTCCTATGCCGGATATTTTCGCGCCAAGAAAATTAAGAAATTTACACAAACCTTGCACATGAGGCTCTGAGGCTGCATTAACTATCGTAGTTGTTCCTTTGGCAAGTGCAGCTGCCATTATTGTGTTTTCCGTTGCCATAACACTTGCCTCATCCAGAAAAATATTCGTGCCGTGAAAACCTGTTTCAATTTCTAACTCATAATCTTTTCCAACACTGATGTGAGCACCCAGAGCCTCCATAGCAAGCAGATGTGTATCAACTCTGCGCCGCCCTATTCTATCTCCTCCGGGCTTTGGCAATTTCACTCTGCCGCATCTTATCAGAATAGGTGCCGCAAACAGAAATGAGCCTCTTATCCGGGAACATAACTCGGGATTCAGCTCCGTCTTTTTTATAGATAATGCCTTAATTAAATACTCATGATCCCCTAATTTTTCCACCTCTACTCCAATGTCCTTCATGATCACAATCATGTCCCGAACATCACCAATATCAGGTACATTCTTGAGCCTTACAGGCTCCTCTGTCAGAAGAGACGCTGCTAATATTGGTAACGCTTCATTCTTATTTCCGGCAGGGGTTATTTCTCCCTTTAACCGTCTCCCACCTTGTATAATTAACCCTTCCTGCATCTCGATTTCCTCTGATTTTTGTCGCTTGCCGATTCTATCATAAGAGACCTCCTTATGCCAGCCAATTTGAAAGATTTGCGCCCAAAGCACTAAAGAGAGCTTTTGCCTTATCCAATGTTTCCCGATATTCACTTTCCGGATCAGAATCAGCAACAATCCCTCCTCCTACTTGAAAACGAATTTTGTTCTTTTTAGCAACTAATGTACGAATCAGTATATTCAAATCCATTTCACCGGAAAAACTCAAATATCCAAGAGAGCCTGTATATATGCCTCTTCTTGTTGGCTCAAGCTCCTCAATTATCTCCATTGCCCTGATCTTCGGCGCACCGGTAATAGAACCTCCGGGAAAACATGCCTTTAACAGGTCAATCCTATCTTTTTCTTTACTTAATCTGCCTCTAACCGTAGATGTTGTCTGAAAGACTGTGGAATATTTTTCAATGTCTCTTATGCTTTCCAGATATACGGAGCCATGTTCACATACCCTGCCTATATCATTTCTCTCAAGATCAACAATCATTATAAGCTCTGCCTTGTCCTTTTCGCTCTTTAACAAATCATTCTTAAATATCTCATCCTCTTTCTTTGTTTTTCCTCTTGGTCTTGTTCCTTTCATCGGCCTCGTTCTGACAACACCATTCTTTAAATAAAGATATCTTTCAGGAGAGGCGCTTATGATAGATTCCTCTCCGAAATTTAGAAAGCCTCCAAACGGAGCAGGATTTATTTCAATAAGACGTTTATACAATTCAAAACTGTCCATGTGTAAATTGCATGTGAATCGCTGTGATAAATTCACCTGATATATATCGCCTGCAGCAATATACTCCTTTATCTTATCTACAGTGTTTAGATAAGAAGCTTTTGTAAAATTGGAAAGGATATCTTCTCCATTAATAATAGAAGGAGAAACAATGGAGTTATTGGACTGTTTGCCTTTTAATTCCTTCAACCTGCCTAAAACCAGTTTTAATCTTTCTTCCGCCCTCTTCTCTCCTTTAAGCCCTTTCTCAGGAAAGCCTGTTGATACTATATAAAACTTGTTTTGACTATAACTATACGCAATCACCAAATCATAAAAAGCCAGACAACAATCAGAAACATTAACATCATTCTCGGTTTTATTGGGTATTCTCTCAAGTGTTCTTCCAAGATCATACGAGAAATACCCCACACCCCCTCCGCAAAAAGGCACCGGGGAAATGGTGTTGTCTATTTGATAATCCGATAATATTTTTCTTGTAACTTCTAATACATCTGCGTTTTTCAATACATCTGAAGAGTCTTTACGTGTAACTTTAACATCTGACCCATTTGACGTTACCAGCAAAAACGGATCCCCTCCCATAAAAGCGTACTCTCCAAGCCCATATTCATGCGTTCCGCTATCAAGAATAAACGAATAATCAGATGCTCTAAATATCTCATATACTTGAATGGGAGAAAAATCTAATTTTATCTCTTTAATTAGCGGTATCATTTTTCTATTTGCATTCTCCGATAGCTTTACGCTATAATATTATAAATTAATGAGTTAACTAAAACAAGGAGGGAAGAGAATGGTAAGTGAAGCAAAACTCTACTCGGTAAGAATCGGCAAGAAGGAAGATCATGTATTTAAAGGAAAAGGCGCAAGACAGGCTGCTCTAAAAGCTGCTTCCAGAGGGCTAAAGGATACTGACGGTCTCATTAAATTAAGAGAGCACAGCAAGAAAAAAGACGGCAAATGGAGAATACACATATTTAAAGGTTCCGTAAAGAAAATTGCTAAACCTGCTAATGCACCTGATTGGATGCCGGCTACAATAAACAAACCAGTTGTAAAAAAACTTCGTGTTGAAAAACTAGATAAAATTTAATACGAAATTATTTCATAAAAAAATAGTTAGCTCCGACCAAAAGTCGGGGCTTTTCTATTATTAGGAAAGAGTAAGGATTTCAGTGCCGTTACCAGTAATAGCTACAACATGTTCAAATTGCGCTGATAGACTGCCATCAGCGCTGACAGCCGTCCAGCCATCTGATAACACTTTCGTTTGATATGACCCTGCATTAACCATAGGTTCTATTGCTATAACCAGTCCTTTTTTGAGAGTTAGACCCGTGCCTGATTTGCCAAAGTGTAAAACCTGCGGGTCTTCATGAGGGCTAGATCCTATGCCATGGCCAACAAAATCTCTTACAACCGAAAAACCCTGCTTCTCAACATATTTCTGAATAGCATTGCCAATGTCACCCAATCTATTATTTTCCACTGCTTCATTAATGCCAATATCTAATGCTCTTTTTGTAACCTTAACAAGTTTTCTTGCAAGAGAAGATATCTCTCCCACAGGATAGGTAATTGCTTTATCTCCATTGTAGCCATTCTTACACACCCCAACATCTACAGTTATTATATCGCCTTCTCTTAAGATCTCATCTTTTCTGGGTATTCCATGAACTACTACATTATTGATGGAAGCACATATACTGTTTGGATATCCTCTGATCCCCAAGAAAGATGGAACTGCATCAAAGCTTCTAATATATTCTTCAGCAAGTCCATCTAAATAAAGAGTAGAAATTCCAGGTTTAATATATTTGGAAACATAATCTAACGTTTGTGCAGTTAACTGAGAACTTAATCTTATAAGTTCTATTTCTTCCGCTGATTTGTAATAAATCACTGCTATGTTTCTCGCGCAATAATGTTCAGCATCCTTTCAGATGCTTTAATAGCTGCTATGATCTGATCGGAATCAACTCCAATAGTTTTAAAAACCTTGTCTTTAGTAGACCATATTATCAATGTTTCAACTAAAGCGCTTGTTTTCCCTCCGGGGGGAATTCTAACTTCATAATCAATTAATTCCGGCATAGGAAGTTTCATTCTGCTGCATGCTTTTTTTAATGCATTCATAAAAGCGTCATAACCTCCGTTGCCGGATGCAGATTCCTTTATCTTATGTTCCCCATATTGAAGAACAAATGACGCTGTCGGTAATATCCCCTTTCCACTTGTCACAATACAATCTGTAATTTGAACTAAATTCCCCTCTCCTATTTCAAGAACATCGGCAATTATAAAAGGTAGATCTTCTATTGTAATTGATTCCTTTTTATCACCAATTTGGATTATCTCCTGTAGAACTTTTTTCTTATTTTCTTCAGTAAGTTCTATTCCCAATTCAGTCAAGTTTTGATCTAATGAAGCCTTTCCGCTAAGTTTACCAAGAGCATATGTTCTTTTCCTGCCAAATCTTTCAGGCAAAAGCGGATTTGCATATAAATTTGCCTTCTTATCTCCATCAGCATGAATTCCACTGGTTTGTGTAAAAACGTCCTGACCAACAATTGGTGTGTTTGCAGCAACTCTCTTACCTGAAAAAGTCTCTACCAATTTACTGGCAGAAATAATCTTTCTTTCAACAATATGTGTCTTATATTCTGTATTATCATGAATATTCGCTGCAATTTCACCCAAAGAAGCATTGCCGGTACGTTCGCCTAAACAATTAACAGTAACATGAACTGCCCTAATCCCTGCCTCAATTGCATATAAACTATTTGCAGTGGCAAGACCGTAATCATTATGCGCATGAAAGTCAAAACCCATATCAGGAAATGAATCTACCATATCCTTAACATAGGCATATGTCGTACGAGGCGTAAGAATCCCAAGAGTATCAGGCAACATTATTCTGTTGACCCTCATGTTGCATAACGCTCTTGTAATTTCCATAACATAATCATTGGAATCCCTATAACCATTAGACCAGTCTTCCAAGTAAATATTTACAGTGATACCTTTCTCTTTTGCATAATCTATTGTCTTTCTTATTTCGCTGATATGCGTCTTTATATCTTTGCGTAATTGAAATTTTAGGTGCTTTTCTGATCCTTTAGTTAATAGATTCATGACCTTAGCGCCTGTTGAGACTATCCAATCAACAGATTTTGTATGGTCAACGAATCCCAATACTTCAACCTTGTTTAGAAACCCTCTCAGTTTTGCCCATTGCATGATACTTGTAACTGATTCCTTCTCTCCCTGAGACACTCTGGCAGACGCAACTTCTATTCTGTCTATACCTACTTCATTAAGTAACATCTTGGCAATATTCAACTTCTCACTGCGAGAAAAAGAAACACCCTGAGTTTGTTCTCCATCTCTTAATGTTGTATCAAGTATTTCAACAATCCTTTTTGTATTTTCCATATTAAAGCTCTCCTGTCCCCTTTATTAATTATTTCTACTTAATCTATTAAATAATTTTTCAACATCTACATATTCT